>JBBRHH010000433.1:0-5489 GCA_038222915.1 Tepidisphaerales bacterium | reverse complement strand
AAGGGTGCGCCGCCCACGAATCCCAGGTCCTTGGCGCCCTTGCTGGTGGGCGCGATGGAGAATGCGCCATCGCTCACGTTGAACGCTGCGGCACCGCCGGTATAGCCCTGGACAATCAGCAGTGTTCCCGACGGTTTGGCTGGGGCGGCCGGGTTGGGATTGTTCATGAAGAACACCGGCGCGTTCAACAGTCCAGTAACGGCGCTGCCCTGTTCCTGCACGACATGATCGGTCTTGGGATCAAACCCACCCATCTTGTCCCGATCGATCAGATACAGTTTCCCTTCCTTTCCACCGCCGATCAGCAGGTGTGGATGTGTCGCTGAACCCACCGCATCCGGAAGAAGGGTCGGACTGCCTGATCCAAGATCCGTGTCATTCGTATTGAGCGTCGAATTGTTGAACGGTGAAAAGTAGTCTGCGACCTTCAGTCCCCATCCATTTGCGTTCTGATTTGTCGGGGAGGTGGTCGGATCGAGAAGCACCTTTACAACGCAGTCGCCATAGTCGGCGTCGTGCGGCTTGCCCTGGTAGGACACGCCGTTGATCGTGTCAAAATTACTCGCCGCCGTGTTGAACGAGCCATTTCCGGTTTCGAGATAGAACGCTCCCTGAGGATCGACGACGATCGACGCGCCGCCCTGCCATGGCCCACCCTGTCCACCATTGGGAGTCGTGTTGAGTGCCCCGACGAGGGAAAGATCGCTGGCGTCATAGCCCAGCATCCAGCCGTGGTATGGGCCGGTGTCTGCATGCGACGCCATGCCCATGTAGACCACGCCGTTGTACAGCGACATCGCAACCCGGCCGAACTCGCGCTGGCCGTTGTAATAGACCCGCGACTGGCCGTTCACAGTAATTGCACCCTGTCCGGTGCCGACGACATAAGGCGTGTTGCTGGCGGCGCCAGTGGTGACGTAGGTGTAATTGTTATTGTTGTTGATGGTGTCGGCGATGATGCGGCTATTGATGACAGCGCCGGTTGCAATATCGATTTTATAAAGCGTCTGAACGAAGTGCTGAGTATTGCCGGCAATGGTCTGCCGCGACTTGGCCTCGACGTAAATAACCTGGTTCGCCAGGTCGATCACCGGGGTGGCGGTGATGCCCACCTCGGGACCCACGCCCGCATCGAGCCCCTGAATCGCACTGATTGCCGTAGCCCCCATCGGATTGATCAGTGCATTGCCGGTATTCACCAGCGCCGTTTTCCAGAGGACGTTTCCACCTTGCGCGTCAACCGCATAGACCGAATCATGCTCCGTCGCGACATACACCACGTTGTGCGAAACACTGGCAATGGTAACGCCCGGCACGTACAGCGGCTCGGCATACACCAAGGCGTCCATTGGCGTGGAGAACTGCTTGCTGATCTTGTTGACGTTTCCAATGCTGAGGATGGTTTCGGCGTTGTTGACGCCGCTGCTCTGCACGTCAA
Source organism: Tepidisphaerales bacterium (assembly GCA_038222915.1). Lineage (GTDB taxonomy): Bacteria > Planctomycetota > Phycisphaerae > Tepidisphaerales > Tepidisphaeraceae > JBBRHH01. Next base: position 4,051 of record JBBRHH010000433.1, on the reverse strand, counting down.
CGTGATATTGGGTGATGGCCGTGCCCGAAAGCAGCCGCCTGTATTCCAGAGTCTCCAGCGCGATTCTTATCGGGCGAATGGATCGCGCGGCAAACCGGGCGCGTTTTTCTGCCCGCGCACCGGCCTCCTGCTTTGGCTTGCTTTTTCTCATCAATCTCCGGGCTCCAATTCCAGAGGCGCAATCGCCGCCGGGCTCAGGCACAGATTACCCCAGCCGGTTCGAGATTCAAATGAATTGGTTCGGATGGATTGGTCTGGCGGCCTTCCCATTGGTAGCGATTAACGTTAACGGCCGCGCCAGACGTCTTGATCGTTGTAGACGGCGTGTTGGCCGGATTGCGATGAGCCGGTGAACAACTGATGCGTGAGGTCGTCGGTTACCTGGCTTCCCACAACCGGGACATCCGAGGCGAATTAACAAAAGCGGCGCGATAGACAATCTATAGGTACACTGATTGCGCAAGGTCATTCAGGAGCACCAATGATGGAATCGCATCCACAGCCTCACAAGTCATCCCGCCGAGATTTCATGTCCACCACCTCCGCCCTGGCCGCTACAGCGCTTGCCGGTGGGCTGCGGGTGAATGCGTTTGCGGCGGATGATCCGGCAGTCGCCGGCACACCGGCGGGATCGAGCCCTGCTGCGTGTCCCCCGCATCCGCTGCTGACGCCTGCCGACCAGTTTTACGAAGTGGCACGCGGAACACCCGTGCCACATACGCTTGTCGGCGACGCATTGGTGCAGGCGCGGCTGACGCCCGACACCTGGCGGCTGGAGATCGTTGCGGATGCGTTCACCGACAATATTGTGGTGCAACCGGCCAGCCTTACCAGGCCACTCACCCTCGCCGACAAGAACGCACTCGATCTCACAACTCTGATCGAGCTGGGCAGGACGCGGGGAGTGCGTTTCCTCAAGGCAATGCAGTGCCTCAACATCTCCGAACCGCTGGGCCAGGGGCTCTGGGAAGGCGTCCCCCTGTGCGAAGTGCTGCGCCTGGCTGGACGGATGCACAACGTTCGTCGCATCTACTATTGGGGTTTTCACAACAACGACCCGAAGCAGACATTCCAGTCATCGCTCAGTTACACCCAGGCGATGGAGACTCCGCCCGGCGAGTTGCCGGCGTTCCTCGCCTATCGACTCAATGGCGAGCCGATCTCACTGAAGCGCGGCGGCCCGGTGCGAATGGTCGTGCCCTGGGCGCACGGCTTCAAATCGATCAAGTGGCTGCAGCGCATCATGGTGACCAACGACTTCAGGGCAAACGACACTTACGCGAACCAGAACAACGATCCCGAATCGCATCTGAAGACGGCCGCCTACATCGATCCGGCGCAGGAGACGTTCCCCGCGGGGAAGGCGGTGTCGATGAGCGGCCGGGTGCTCTCCGGATTGTCAGGGTTGAAACGCGTCGAATACTGGCTTCATCGAACAGAGCCAGGAGCCAAAGCGGTGACGCAGGATGACGAAACGTATCGCGCCGCGCAGTGGACCGCGTGTGACCTTGAACCTCCGCCGACCGACTGGGGCCGCGTTCTTCCAGCTGGAGTCTCCTCCAAAGAGTTGCTCGGTTTTGATCCGGAGTCCGGCAAGCCGCGGAGCTGGCCGCTGCGATACAGCATGATCTCCTGGTCAACGGCACTGACGGATCTGAAGCCCGGCAAGTATGAGTTCCGCGCTCGCGCCGTCGATGGCAATGGCATTGCACAGCCGGAGCCCCGTCCGATTCCCAAGGCGGGGAAAAACGAAGTCGAGGTCAATCGGTTCGACGTCGTGTGAGCCTCATGCCCAACCAGACACGGCCCAGGTGATGCGGCGTCATTGAGACATTTGGATGGAAGTGGAGGTTTTGGAAAAAGTTCTCTTGGCACTGTCAGTCTCCGCCCTACCTGTGTGAGGCGCGAGTCGGTACAGAATGGAGTGAGGCCATGAGCCGAACGCGAGACAATCTTGCGGTTTTCAGACAGAGCCGGGATGAGTATACTTATCCCTACTTATCCCCTTATCCGTTTTCAGAGTTTGATGCCAAATGACGATAAGTGATCGCAACAATGAATTAGACCGGCGGCGCGGTTCATAACATTAAAACGGTGGCCAAACCGGCAGATCCCAAGCCTGCGGCCTTCAAAAATTCCGGGAAGAAGAGTATGTATCGAAGATGCGAATATGGCGACAGCCCTGTGATGTCTCGACTCTTGCTCCTGACACGGGCATCCCGCCCGTGTTGGCTGCTTAGGGTCTGCCTGAAAATAACCCGTACAAATTTTCTTGATAGCCTCGCACGTTCGTTCCCCCAACACGCCGGTTCTGCTTTGTGACCGCGCGAATCTCCGCTTTCGATACTCCCGGCTTCTCCGCGTACAACGTAATCAGGTCCGCCAGCTTGGGGGATAGCGTGGGTGGTTTCAAATCGGTCAAGTAGCCAATCTGTTCAATGCCGACAAGCTGGGCTACGCGTTTGGGATTTTTGATAACCTCCGCGCGGAAGAATGCCCATATGCCTGCTTCGGGAAACTGCGCGCCGATGTACTCGCGCCCGTCAACGTGTGCCGGGTGAAGCGTTGGGGTCGTAGCGGCTTCCGCCCACGCCATGATTGTTTCTTCTTCAAACTCTTCGGGCACGCCGGACAACAGATCGGACGGCATGGAATCCAGCGGAACGACTGGCAACGCTACGGTGCGCCCAGCGGACGCCGACACGATTGATCGGAAGCGCGCAACGGCCAGCATTTCATCTGGCTCGCGAAAGGTTTGACCGGTCGCGGATATCTTCCATCGTCCATCGGCTTTCCGTGTGAGTCCGTCAATTTTCGTCCCGTCCCGGCATCTAAAAAAGCCGGTCGGTCGTCCTGTTCTGGCGGCAAGAGTTTCGGGCCGAGTTTCGGGCCGAATTTGTTATTCTCGGTGGCTTTATAGTGGTTCATTCAGGGTTCAATTCTCTCCGCCTCCATTGGTGTAAACGCATAAGCCACTGTGAAAAACAGTGGCTTATGTTGTTTTCTGAGACAACCAAAACCCGAAAACCCGCCTACGCGTCTTTGCCGATCTCGACCTGAAGCCATGCTCGCGCATAACGCCAAAGGCGATCCGCGGTGGCGGGGGAGAGGTTCATCGCGGTGGCGGCCTCGTAGCCGGTCAGTCCGCCAAAAAAGCGAAGCTCGACCAGCCTGGCATGAACCGGTTTGAGTTCGGCGAGGCGGCGCAGGGCGTCGTCGAGGACGATGAGACTTTCATCCCGCATTGGAACGGAAACCTCGGTCAGTTGGACGAGAACGCCGCCGTCGCGTTTGGTGGCGACCTTGGCCCGGGCGCGATCAATGAGGATTCGCCGCATCAAGGTGGCGGCCGTCCGCACGAAATGGACGCGATCGCTCCACTCAACCGATGTGCCGGCTAATCGCAACCAGGCTTCGTGAACCAGGCCGGTCGCGTCGAGAGTCTGGCCCGGCTTCTCGGCGGCGAGCTTGGCGGCGGCAATTCGGCGGAGTTCGGCGTAAACCGTCGGCCATTGCTCGACGGGAGTCGGCCGCTCGGGTTCTTCTCGCGGGATGGCAGGCTGGTTGCCGCGCGCGGGATGATCCGGTTCGGGGCTCAAATCAGGTTCCTTTGGCCGGCTGAGTCGTCGTGGGGACGCCGTATTTGGCCCGTTCTGCTCGCCACCTATCTCGCTCTTCGACCTTGTCAGTGGTAGTGTAGAACTCTACCAGCCGGTCCGCCGCGATGGGCAATCGGGATTTGGCTTCCGGAGGAATCGAGGGCTCCCGTTTTTTGATCCCCGCATACCCTGTGAGCAAGAGCGGTTCGGCCTCCGCGAACTTCCGTTGTCCCGCCAGCGCTTCGCCGAGCATCGACTTGGTATTGAACGTCAGCCAACCCTCCGGCTCTGCTTTTTCTCGGATGGCGAGTGATTCGCGCAATGCCGCTTCTGCATCGATATATGCTTTTTTTCGCAACAATACATATCCGCGCGATGCCAGTGCTCCGGCGCTAAGCAACATATCGTGGGGAGCGTCCTTGCTCGCGTTGGCGACCAGCTCTCGCTGTAAC
>JBBRHH010000432.1:0-5494 GCA_038222915.1 Tepidisphaerales bacterium | reverse complement strand
GGCGACGCCGCGCCCCAGTTCCAGGCAAATCTTCGGGAGCTGCGTGGTCTTTCCCGAGCCGGTTTCGCCGCAAACCACCACCACCTGGTTTTGCGCGATCGCCTTGGCGATTTCGTCACGGCGCTCCGCAACCGGCAAATTGATTGGATAGCTCGGCCGAGGCCGGTTTGCCGCGCGCTCCTCCCGCCACTGCCTGGAATTGTTGATATCCGCCGTCAGATCACGCACGGCGTGCTCCACATTGCGCCCGTCGCGCAACGCGTTCTCCACCATGCGCAACCGTCCGCGAAACAACCGTTGATCGCGGAGCATCGTTTGCGGAATCAGCTCGAGGATGGATTCAAGGTTCACAGGCACAATCAAAAAAGCGGCGTCTCACGAATCCATCATTCCAGTTACTTGCACACCTGCATTGTAGTTCACACTGCGTGCAATGGCACAGGATCAGCAAGAGTCCATCGGCACAGTTTCCAGGCACCCCAATCGCAGAAATTCTTCGCACCCCGTCGTGTCGCATCGCGTAGCACATTCCCTACACTACGCGGATGCCCTCGACCGCCGACAACTGGACCATCCGCCGCATCCTCGAATGGACGGCCGGATTCTTCACCCGAAAAGCCGTCGATTCGCCGCGCCTGTCGGCCGAACTGTTGCTTTCCCACGTTCTAAGCGTTCCCCGCATCAAGCTGTATACCGATTACGAACGCCCGCTCGCTGAAACCGATCTCGCCACCTTCCGTTCACTGGTTCAGCGCGCCGTCGAACAGGAACCCATCGCGTATCTCACCGGCAAGGCACACTTTTTTAACCTTGAGCTTGAGGTGACCCGCGACGTCCTCATCCCGCGGCCGGATACCGAGACACTCGTCGAAAACGTGGTCCAACTCTGTCGCAATAAGGCCGGCCTTGAATCGCCGCGCATCCTGGACCTCTGTACCGGAAGCGGCTGCATCGCCGCCGCCCTGGCACGGAGTATCAAAGGCGCAATGGTTCTCGCGACCGACAGCAGCGAGGCCGCGATTGCTGTCGCCCGTCGCAACATTGAAAAGCTCGGCCTAACCGATCGCGTCGTTCTTGCTCAGGGCGATCTTTTTGAACCGTTATCGCGAATGGTTGATCCAAGCCCTTTCGATCTCATTGTCGCCAACCCCCCGTATATCCCGACTGCGGAGGTGGAAACACTCGACCGAAGCGTCAAGGACTACGAGCCCCGCACTGCCCTGGACGGCGGCGTCGATGGTTTGGACTTTCATCGCCGGATTCTGGAAGGGGCGGCCGAGCGGTTGGTGACCGGCGGACGTCTCTTTCTTGAACTGGCCTTCAATCAAGGTCCCCCGGCCAAAGAGCTTGCGTCGACTTTCACCACCTACGACGACTCCAAGGTGCTCAAAGACTATGCCGGACACGATCGCGTCCTCACCCTCCGGCGCCGCGCCTGAACTTCCCACTCCTCCCCGATTACACATATCCCCAAATCCGCACTCAGTCGCCCATCAATGCCGAAAATCCCTGCAAAAGCCAGATTATTATCGGCCTAAACCCCTTGCCATGCTGACGGGCGCTTGTATAAATCGTCCCGCCGCGAATGGGACTCTCGGGCTCGAAACTGGAAGTAATGCAATCAAGAAAGCGTTCAAAGTCTACCGCTATCGCGGCGGCAACCGCTGCCGTCGTATTTCCAGCAAGCGTGCGCGCGAACATCTATTACGTAAGCCCCAACGGCAAAGACACCAACGCCGGCACCTCTACCGCCTTGCCCTGGCAGTCGATAGGCCAGATCGATAAGTTGAACTTCCGCGCCGGCGATTCCATCCTGTTTCAGGGTGGCGCATCCTTCACGGGTAGCCTCTATTTCGACGCCAACGATTTTGGAACAACCACCAGCCCGATCAAAATTGGTTCATATGGAACCGGCCGGGCTTCGATCAATGCTGGCAAGAGTTTCGGACTCTACGCCTACGACACCGGCGGCCTGGACATCTCCAACCTCAACATCGTTGGTGCCGCGTCAAACACGACCGACGGCATCAGCTTTTACAATGACCTGGCGGGCAACGTCAAAAAGGATTACGTCCACATCAGCAATGTCGACGTGAGCAATTTTGGCGGCCACGGCATCTCCATCGGCGGCGGCAACGGCACAAGCGGCTACCGCGACGTGCGCATCACCGATGTTTCCTCGCACAACAACGCCAGGAGCGGCGTCACATTGTTCGGACCGAGTGGCGCCACCACACCGCCAACTTACGCCAATTCAAATGTCTATGTCGGCCGCGTTCAGGCCTACAACAACTCTGGGATTGCCAACGTCACCGGCCCTTTTGGCAACGGCATCGTGCTGGGAAGCACACAGACCGCCACGATCGAAGCATCGATCGCACACGACAATGGCGCGCTCAATACCAGCGCCTCGGGTCCGGTCGGCATCTGGACCTACGACTCAACTGGCATCACGATTCAAAACAACCAGTCGTACAGCAATCATACCGCGTACAAAGGGGCCGGCGGTGATGGCGACGGATTCGATCTGGATCAGAACGTGTCAAATTCGATCCTGCAGAACAACGTTTCGCATGACAACGACGGCGCAGGCTACCTGGTCTTCAGCGGGAAGAACAACAAGAACAACCACAACAACATTGTCCGCAATAACACCAGCACAAACGATGCAAAGAAGAACGGCTATGGCGCAATCGAGGTGGCCGGCGCGGTTTCAAATGTCGAGATCGCCGGCAACAAGGTGACCTACGCAGGCGGAACCGGCGTCGACGGCGCATCGCTCAAAATCGACAACTCCCTGGCCGGTCTCAGCGTTGCGTCGGTCTATGCCCACGACAACATCTTCCAGACCAGCCCTGTCGCGAACGCAGTTGTCGCCCCTTCGAATGGCAACGATGTCCTGCTCCAAGCCAACAACTACTGGGCGAACGGCGCTCAGGTCAAAGTGAAATGGGGCATCACCACCTACAACAGTCTGACCACTTGGCTGACTGCTGCGCCCACACAGGAGCGCGTCAACGGGAACATCATCGCGCTGAGCAATGACCCAAGCGCCCCGGCCGCACCCGCGGTGAAGGCATCCCCACCCCCGCTGCAAATCGTCGTCAAGCCGCCGACTGCAACAGGTCCGCCGCCGCCGGCCACCCTTCCTCCGCCGACGATAACAGCGCCCAAGTCGCCGCCACCACCGCCAACAGTTGTGAAACCTGTGTCGCCGCCGGTCGTAGTCCCACCGCCCCCACCGGTTGTCGTCACAAAACCAGTTTCACCGCCTCCCCCACCGACGATTGTTGTAAAACCCGTCTCTCCACCACTACCGCCGGTTGTCGTCGCAAAACCTGTTTCACCTCCTCCTCCGCCGCCAATTGCTGCAAAACCCGTCTCTCCGCCTCCACCTCCAGTGGTCGTCGCAAAACCCGTTTCACCACCTCCCCCGCCGCCGGTTGTTGTAAAGCCCATCTCTCCACCACCTCCGCCGGTTGTCGTTGCAAAACCCGTTTCACCGCCTCCTCCGCCAGTGGTAGTCAAACCAGTCTCGCCGCCTCCTCCGCCGCCTGTAGTCGTAAAGCCGGTCTCGCCACCACCGCCTCCAGTGGTCGTAAAGCCAGTCTCACCTCCGGTGGTAGTACCTCCCATCCCGCCGCCTCCTCCGGTTGTTGTGAAGCCTGTATCTCCCCCACCGCCGCCTGTCGTTGTAAAGCCGGTGTCACCGCCTCCGCCAGTTGCGATTGTTCCGCCACCACCGCCCGTCGCACCGCTGCCACCAGTGGCAGTTGTTCCACCGCCGCCAGTTGTAATTTCGCCGCCTCCACCCGTCGTGGTGGTGCCACCACCGGTTGCACCGCCGCCTCCGGTCGCGGCAGTACCGTCGCCGCCGATTACCGTAGTTCCCCCGCCGCCCGTCGTCGTACCACCTCCACCTCCGCTTGAACTGCCGCCGCCTCCTCCGCCTGTGGAAATTCCACCGCCACCGCCCGTAATCGTCACACCTCCGCTTGTGGACGTTCCGCCACCGCCAGTTGCCGTCGCCCCGTCAAATCCCGTGGATGTGACACCGCCGCAGGTCGAACAGCCACCCGCTCCACCCGTCGTGACATTGCCACCGCCTCTCGCGGACGTTCCATCGCCACCGGCAGACATTCCGCCGACACCCATCGATCAACCGCCCCCCGACGTCACCCCACCCTTGGTCCCTCCGGCCGCCGATGAGCCTCCCGCGCCTCCGGTTCTCGAACTTCCGACGATCCCTTCCGATCCCGCACCGCCAATCATTTCCCCGCCGCCCGTGGATCCAATTGAGCCAGTTGCCCCGCCTCCGCCCCCGGTTGATCTTCCCCCTCCGACTCCACCAGCCGACATCACCCCGCCGGTTGACGCCACCCCGCCTGAAATCATTTTACCAGGCGATCCGCCCCCAGCGACTACGCCGGCCGACTTCTACGACCCCAATTCCCCGGCATCGCCGCCACCGCCGCTCATCGGCGACCCGTCCATGGTGGCGACCGATCCACCGATCCTGGACCTCTCAGACGTCACCACCATCTCGTTCGATCCCACCGCTGAACCGGTGCTCGCCGAGGAACCATCTGCCGTCGTGCTGTTCAGTCCGGATTTTCTCACGGCCTCCGCCAGTCAGTTCTTCGCGACCTCCGCATTTGAATTCCCGGCAGCGAATCTGGCCGCAAGCGCCGTCCCCGAGCCCACAACCCTGAGCGTGCTCCTCCTGGCCGGCGGATTCACGCTTCTGCAGCCACGCCGTCGCAAGCGGCGGTTGATCGCAGACCCGGTCACCACATAACCCGGGATGCCGCGAAGTCTCGATCGGCGTACACTCTCTTCCACGATGTACAGAGATCGATCGATTGCCGCCCTCGTCGCGCACCCCGCTCCATGGGACATCGCCATCATCGGCGGCGGCGCAACCGGTGTCGGCATCGCCGTCGACGCCGCATCCCGCGGCTACTCCGTCTGCCTCCTTGAACAATCCGACTTTGGCAAGGGCACCTCCAGCCGATCCACAAAACTCGTGCACGGTGGCGTCCGCTATCTTCAGCAGGGAAACATTTCGCTGGTGATGGAAGCGTTGAAGGAGCGCGGCATTCTTCGCCAGAACGCACCGCATCTCGTCCACGATCTCGCCTTTGTAGTCCCCAATTACGCCTGGTGGGAAACCCCGTTCTACGGCATCGGCATGAAGGTCTACGACATGCTCGCCGGCCGATACGGATTTGGAAAATCCCGCCTGCTGTCCAAAGAAGAAGTCCTGGAGCACATCCCAACCCTCGAACAGGCCGGCCTTCGTGGCGGTGTCCTCTACTACGACGGCCAGTTCGACGATGCCCGCCTGCTCATCGATCTGGCGCAAACCGCCGCGCAACACGGTGCGGTTCTTCTAAACTACGCTCCGGTCACTGTCTTTTCACACGATCCCGAAGGCTACATCAACGGCCTCTCTTTCCGCGATGAAGAGTCGGGTCTCCAACATTCGCTTCAC
>JBBRHH010000431.1:0-5495 GCA_038222915.1 Tepidisphaerales bacterium | reverse complement strand
GGCGGTTGAGCGGGACAATCCCAACCTGAAGGGGAAGCTTCCGCGCGACTATGCGCGGCGGGGGATTGATCCGGTGAAGATGGCCGGGCTGATCAACCTGATTGCCGACATTGGGTTCAAGGGTTCGCGGGACAAGGCGCGGGACATGCTGGGGCGGGTTTACGAGTATTTCCTTGGCAAATTTGCGGCGGCCGAGGGGAAGCTGGGGGGCGAGTTTTACACGCCGCGCTCAGTGGTGCGGGTGCTGGTGGAGATGCTCGAGCCGTACAGCGGGCGGGTGTATGACCCGTGCTGTGGGTCGGGGGGGATGTTTGTGCAGTCGGAGAAGTTTGTGGCGGCGCATGGGTACCGGGCGGAGGACATTTCGATTTTCGGGCAGGAGTCGAACCCGACAACGTGGCGGCTGGCGCACATGAACCTTGCCCTCCACGGCATCGAAGCGAACCTTGGCGCTGCGCCGGCCGACACGTTCCTCCGCGACGCCCACCCCGACCTCAAGGCCGACTTCGTCCTGGCTAATCCGCCGTTCAATGTCTCCGACTGGTCGGGCGCACTATTGCGCGGTGACAAGCGGTGGGCTTTTGGTGATCCTCCCGTCGGCAACGCCAACTACGCCTGGATCCAGCACTTCATCCACCACCTCGCTTACCCCAATGGCAAAGGCGGCGGCGTGGCCGGCTTCGTCATGGCCAACGGCTCGCTCTCCAGCAACACCGGCGGCGAGGGCGACATCCGCCGCAAGATCGTCGAGGCCGACCTTGTCGATTGCATCGTCGCCATGCCCGCCCAGCTCTTCTTCACCACCGGCATCCCCGTCTGCCTCTGGTTTATCTCCCGCGCTAAAGCGGGTCGACCCTCACCCCCGGCCCCTCTCCCAGAGGGAGAAGGGAGAACAGTGGGGAGTCATTATCGAGGGGGGTTTGATTTCTCCGGGTTGGTGAAAATTGCGCGAAAGCTCCGGAAGGAATCCACTCCGGCCGAAAGCTACGCTTGGGAGCTCTTCCGTGACCGACGATTCCTTGATTTCAAGATTCGACGGCAGCACCAGATCGGCGACTATGTCGTCGACTTCTATTGTGATGAACAGAAACTCGTGATCGAACTCGACGGTGCCGTGCACGATGCCCCTGATCGCCACCGGATTGATCACAAGCGCGACGCCTACCTGAAGGCACTCGGCCTTACTGTAATCCGCATCCCCAACGACCGCATCCTGAACCACACCGAAGAAGCACTCACTCAAATCGCCGAAGCATTGAACCCCTCTCCCCCTGGGAGAGGAGCAGGGGTGAGGGCTGAGCCCGCCGAAGTAGGGAGGGCTGAGCCGCGCGAGAAAGCGCCCCGCGGCACAATACGTGACCGCCGCGGCGAAGTGCTCTTCATCGATGCCCGCAAACTCGGCACGCTGCAAACCCGCGTCCTCCGCGCCCTCAGCGGAATGGAAGACGCCGAGTATGTTGCAGGCACCACCGACCCGCTCCCCACCTCCGACATCGGCCGCATCGTCTACGCCTACCGCCAATGGCGCGGCGAGCCCGCCCCCGACTGGTGGAACAAGAAGCAGCACGGCGAGTGGACGTTCAAGCCCATCCCCGGCTTCGCCCAATCCGCCACGATCGAAGAGATCGCCAAACACGGCCACGTCCTCACCCCCGGCCGCTACGTCGGGGCGGAAGACGTCGAAGACGACGTCGAACCCTTCTCGGAAAAATATCCGCGACTGGTGGCGGAGGTGGAGGAACAGTTCAAGGAAGGCGAACGCCTGACCTCTGTGATCCGCGGGCAACTGGGGAGGATCGGTGATGAATGATATGGAATTGAGTGCCAAGACCCTCGCCGTGATGCAGTTGATCGCGAAGGGCCACTCGTATGAGCAGATCGTCTCCTCGCACCCCGACCTGACCTACCGTGATATTTTCGATGGGGCGGCCGAGGTTGTCGCCGCGTCACGCGAGACATCGCGCGACCACATGGCCCAGCTCAAGCAACGCCATCGCCGGGCCTACGAAGCGTGGACGGATGAAGAAGAAGAGCAGTTGCGCCGGCTGATCGACGACGGGCACACGATCGCGCGCATCGCCGGTCGTCTGGAACGCAACCGTGGGGCCATCCGCTCCCGCATTGTCCGGTTGGGTCTGGTTAATCGGCTTGAGGCCAAAGAGCGGGATCGTCTACAGCGACTCATGGGGCAGAGCGAGTCAGGTGTGAAATGAGTATTGCGTCGTTCGCCGAGAAATACCCGCGACTGGTGGCGGAGGTGGAGGAATGCTTAGCAGAAAGCCAACGCCTTGCTTCACGCGTTCGCTCGGGCCTAGGGAGAGTCAATGACGCACCCTGATGAATGGCCGTTGGTTCCCATCCGCGACATTGGCAGAGTCGTCACTGGCCGCACTCCACCGGACGCGCGAGAAGAGTTTTTCGGCGGTGACGTACCGTTCGTGACGCCGTCCGACATGGATGGGTCGAGAACGCTCTATAGAGCAGCTCGAAACCTATCTCCCAAGGGCGCTGAACAGCTGGCCCGGGTGGTGCTGCCTCATGGCATTGCGGTATCGTGTATTGGTTGGCAAATGGGTAAAGCGCTCTGGATGAATCGATCCTTTGCGACGAATCAGCAGATCAATTCGGTGGTCTCTAAACCTCAACTTGCCAACGATCTTTTCCTCTACTATTCGCTCTCCACGCGTCGGCAGGAAATTTTCCGCCTCGGTTCTGGCGGTTCTCGCACTCCGATCGTTAACAAAGGAACCTTTGAAAACCTTCTGGTAGCGCTGCCACCGATGGATGAGCAACGTGCCATCGCCGCCGTCCTCGGTTCCCTCGACGACAAGATCGAGCAGAATCGGCGGACGGGGCGGAAGCTGGAGGAATTGGCGCGGGCGGTGTTCAAGGCGTGGTTCGTGGACTTCGAGCCGGTGAAGGCCAAGGCCGCCGGCGCGGCCGGGTTTCCCGGCCTGCCGGCCGCCACCTTCGCCGCACTCCCCAAGACCCTAAAAGACTCCCTCCTCGGTCTGGTGCCGGAGGGGTGGGCGGTCGCAACGATTAAAGACAGAGCGTCAGCAATTCAATATGGATTGACAACCAGCGCAACTGAAGAAGCAATTGGGCCACGGTTCCTAAGAATTACAGACATTCGCGGGGGTTCAGTAGATTGGGGAACCGTGCCATATTGCATGGCAACGGCGATGGAAGCGCAAAAATACCGTCTCGTTGACGGGGACATCGTTGTAGCAAGAACCGGGGCTTCGACAGGTGAGAATATGTATGTGATCGACCCGCCGGTGGAATGCGTGTTCGCATCGTACTTGGTGCGATTCCAGTTTGCCGATCGCGGAGTCGCTCGGCTCGTTGGCGCTTTTATGCGGACGGAGACTTATCAATCGTTCGTTACCGGCTCGATAGGCGGCTCGGCGCAGCCAAATGCTAACGCCCAAACCCTTGCAAGTAGCCCGCTCGTCTTTCCACCCCTTGAGATATCAAATGCTTACTACGATCTCGTCCACCCGCTGGATCTGAAACGGGCCGCCGACGCCCGCGAATCCGCCAAACTCGCCACCCTCCGCGATTACCTCCTGCCGCGGCTGCTGAGCGGGCGGGTGCGGGTGGGGGAAGCCGAGGGTGGCCAGCGAGGGGAACGGTAATGCGGCTGAAGCCACCCGCAAATGTCCTTGCACGGACTCCGATCTATCGGATGGTGCACATCGACTGTCTGCCGACGATCCTCGCTCGGGACGCACTGCATGCGCCCAGTTGTTTGCCGAACGACGGACTGCCTTGGGTCGGTATCCATGCCCCTGGCGTTCAAGCCACCCGTGGCATCAATCCCATTCCGTGCGGGCCTGCCGGTGTGATTCGAGACTACATCGGCTTCTACCTCGGGCCGAGGTCTCCGATGCTGAACCGAATCCGAACGGGGCACAACGTCGCGCACGTCGAGCAGGAGAAGATCATCTACTTGGCGACCACGGCACAGGACATCGCCGCGTCAGGCCTGGGCTTCGCCTTCAGCGACCGCCACTCGCTCGCGAGAGTCGCGGCGTGGCGAGACAATCTGGCTGATCTGAACATCGTCGACTTCGCGATCGCCTACGCGACTTATTGGAATAACACGCTTGCGGAGCCGGACAGGCAGGAGAAGAAGCAGGCGGAGTTCCTCGTTCATCAGACGATGCCGTGGAACTTGATCCAGTTCATCGGGGTCTACGATCAGGCGGCCGAGACCGAGGTACAAGCAGTGCTGGCGGCACATCCTGCCCGGCAGCAGCCGCCTGTCGGAGTCCGACCGTTGTGGTACTATTAGGAGGAGTTCAAGATGATCGAAAACGCAAAAGGCAACCTCCTTTCGGCGAACGCTGACGCACTGGTCAACACTGTCAACTGTGTCGGCGTGATGGGGAAGGGGATCGCGCTGCAGTTCAAGCAGGCGTATCCGGAGATGGCCAAAGCCTACGAGCGGGCGTGCGAACGTGACGAGGTGCGGCCCGGGCAGATGCAGGTGTGGGAAACGGGGCAACTGCAGGGGCCTCGTTACATCATCAACTTTCCAACCAAGCGGCATTGGCGCGGGCAGTCCGACCTGCAGGACATCGCGGACGGGTTGCCGGCGCTGATCGAGCAAGTGAAGCGACGAGGCATCACCTCCATCGCGGTGCCGCCGCTCGGTTGTGGCAATGGCGGGCTGTCTTGGGGGACCGTGCGGCCGATGATTGAAGATGCCTTCGCGAAGGTGCCTGCGGTTCGCGTGCTGCTTTACGCGCCTTTGGAGACCGCAAAGCCTGTTACGCGCACCATCAATACTGCACGCCCGAAGCTGACGAGGGCGCGTGCCCTGTTCATCGGAGCGATTGATCGCTACGCCGTGCTTTCGTATCAGATTACGTTGCTGGAGGTCCAGAAGTTGGCTTACTTCCTGCAGGAAGCCGGCGAACCGCTTCGGTTGAAGGTGAGTAAGGGAATATACGGTCCTTACGCCGACAACCTGAACAAGGTGCTGGAAACACTGGAGGGTCACTACATCCACGGATACGACGGCGAGCGTGCGCCGGAAAAGGAAATCAAACTGGACGACACCGCGCCGGATGAGGCCTGGACGTTTCTCGAGAGCGAGGCGGAAGCGACGGAACGTTTGAAACGAGTCGGGCAGTTGATTGAGGGATTTGAAACGCCTTACGGGATGGAGCTTCTCTCATCGGTCCACTTCGTCGCCAAGCACGACGTACTGCCGGCCACATCGGCCGATGATGCAGTGCAACATGTTCACGCGTGGAATCCGCGCAAGGCGAAGCTGCTGCAGGCCGAACACATCCGTATTGCATGGGCGCACCTTGAAAAAGATGGCTGGCTCTCGCAGGGTGGGTGAACTCGTGAATGAAGTCATCGTCGAGAACGCCGCCGTCGAACGGCTTGGACATGCGTGCTGCATCGGGTCTGATCTCGACGACGCCGGCGAGCGGAAGGGTGCATCCGCCGTCATGCTGCCGGGTCGCTGCAAAGCT
>JBBRHH010000430.1:0-5504 GCA_038222915.1 Tepidisphaerales bacterium | reverse complement strand
ATGTCCTTGGCGGGCTGGCCGGAGAAGAGGTGCTGAAGAACGCCGATGAGGCCTCGGACGATGTGGGCATCGGAGTCGGCGACGAATTCGAGCGTGGCCGGGGCTCCGGGCTTTGCGCGGCCGAACAGATGGACGGTGCTCATGCATCCGTGGACGCGGGATTGGTCCGTCTTGAGCGCGTCCGGCATCGCCGACAGTTTTTCGCCCAGCTCAAGAATGTATTCATTGCGTGCATCGCGGTCGCCGAGGAATTCGAAAGTCTCGGCCAGCTCCTCGGCCGCGGCGTTGGGTGTCTTCGCAGCCGGCTTCGGATAGTTGATCGTCAGCGATGGCGATGCGGGCGCTGGTTGCCGGGCGCTGCGTGCGGACTCCTTGCTAACGATCTTATGAAGAGCGGCGACAAGGGCATCGATGTCCTCGCGCGTGTTATATGCGGCGATAGAAGCACGGGCAGTCGCGGGAATATGAAAGCGGTCCATGACCGGCTGACAGCAGTGATGGCCGGTACGAATGGCGATGCCTTCAGCGTCGAGAAACGTGCCAACATCGTGCGGGTGGACGCTGTCCATGAAGAAGGAGAGGACGCTGCCTTTGTTGGCGGCCGTGCCAATCACGCGAAGGCCTGGGATGGTGGTCAGCTGCTCGGTTGCATAGGTGAGCAACTCATGCTCGTAGGCGATCATGGCGTCGAAATCATGGGCGTTGAGATAGTCGATGGCCGCTCCGAAGCCAACGCCGCCGGCGATGTTCGGCGTGCCCGCTTCGAATTTGCTGGGTAGGTCGGCGTAAGTGGTTTTTTCGAAGGTGACGGAGGCGATCATGTCGCCACCGCCCTGGTAGGGGGGCATGGCATCAAGGATTTTCTGCTTGCCGTAGAGGACGCCGATGCCAGTGGGGCCAAATATCTTGTGGCTTGAGAAAGCGTAAAAATCGGCGTCGAGCGCCTGGACGTCGGTGTGGCCGTGGGCGACCCATTGTGCGCCATCGATCAGGACGGGAACGCCTTGCTTGTGCGCCAGTTCGATGATCCGTTCGACGGGGTTGATTGTCCCGAGCGACTTAGAGAGGTGGACGATTGAGACAAATTTGGTGCGCGGCCCGAGCGTGCGTTCGAATTCATCGAGGCGGAGTTCGCCGTGATCGTTCAGCGGAATAGGCTTTAAAACCGCGCCGGTTTGTTCGCAGATGATCTGCCACGGCACAATGTTTGAGTGATGCTCCATGCCGGAGATGATGATTTCATCGCCGGGGTTGAAGTTGGACCGGCCAAAGCTGCTGGCGACGAGGTTGATGCTTTCGGTTGTACCGCGGGTGAAGATGATTTCCTTGCGGTCGGCGGCGTTGATGAACTTCTGTATCTTGATCCGCGCCTGCTCATAGGCCTCGGTGGCAATCTGGCTGAGAGTGTAGACGCCGCGGTGGATGTTGGCGTTTTGCTCGCGGTAATAGTGGTCGGTCGCTTCAATCACCGCGAGTGGCTTTTGCGTCGTCGCGGCGTTGTCTAGATAGATGAGCGGTTTGCCGTTGGCCGTCGTGCTGAGAAGGGGAAAGTCGGCGCGGAATTTGTGAGGATCAAAGTGTGGAGCGGCAGCTTTGGGCGGCCGGGGCGTGGCTACCGGCACTCCAACATCGTCAACAACATTACCTGGCCTTTTCATCGTGGGCACCAAGATCGGTGATTCGCAGATCCTGCGGCAGGCCGTGCTGGACAGCCATGAATTCTTCAAGCCGGCGGCGAACGGGAGCGACTTTGATCCGGCGCGTCACGTCGGCGGCGAACGCGTAACTGAGTAGATGACGGGCGGCTTCGAGCGAGACGCCGCGCGAGCGGAGATAGAAGACGGACTCTTCGTCGACCGGGCCGATGGTGGAGCCGTGCGTGCACTTCACATCGTCGGCATAAATCTCGAGCGCCGGCTGGGAATGCATCACCGCATCATCCGATAGCAGCAGTGATTTGCTCGTCTGCTTCGAGTCGGTCTTTTGTGCGTTCTGGCGAACGAGGATTTTGCCTTTGAACACGCCCGTCGCCTTGCCGCTCAGTACGTGCTTATAAAGCTCGTGGCTGGGGCAGTTGGGCATGGCGTGGTCGAGAAGGGTGTGGTTGTCGACGTGCTGATTGCCGGATGCCAGCACCAACCCGTTCAACGTCGCGTAAGCGCCTTCGCCGGCCATGCACACATTGAGATCGTTTCGGGTGAGTTTGCTGCCCAGCGATGCCGAGTGCGAGACAAACTTCGTATCCCGGCCAAGCGTCACCTGCATCGTCGCAACGTGGAAGGCCGCGAGCCCTTCCTGCTGCATCTTGCAATGATCGATGTGGCAGTTGGCGCCAACGAAAATCTCCGTCACGGAGTTGGTCAGATATGCCCCTGAGGCAGTGCCGGCATAAGTCTCAACAACAGTGGCCTGCACCGAATCTTCGCAGACGAGCAAGACACGCGGATGCGAGACAGTAGGCGTCGCACCCGGTTCTGAAATGAACAACAGATGGATCGGCCTCTCGACGACGGTATTGCGGGCCACATGGACGAACGCGCCTTCTCCCACGAAGCCGGTATTGAGGGCCACGAACGGGTTGGCCTCGACGTCCGCAAGCCGGCCGAGGTGCGGCTCCAATTGTTCTGGATCATTCTCGAGGGCGTCGGCGATGCTTTCGACACGGACGCCGCGCGGCACATGGCCCGTGCTTGAAAGGTCAGGGCTGAAATGGCCATTGACGAAGACCAGCTCAATGCCCGCTTCAGAACCAAAGCTGTATTCGTTCAGGATGGCCCGGGTCGTGGCGACGCCGCTCTGGCCAGGCTCAAAGGTGGTTTCGGCGATGGGCCGAACGTTGGTAAATCGCCACTCTTCAATCTTGTTGGAAGGAAAGCCGACTGCGCCGAATTGGTCGATGCCGGACTGTCGAAGTTGATCGATCCACATCCGGCCACTGGCTCCGATCTGCTTTTGCGCTGGCGTAAAATTCGCCAGAAAACCGCGTCTATGTTCTACCAACTGGGTCATTGTCCTATTGCCTTTAAGCCTTCTGGGCGAGTTCCTCTTCGACCCAATCGTAACCTTTGTCTTCCAATTCCAATGCCAGGCTCTTGTCGCCTGATTTGGCGATCCGGCCGTCGAGCATCACGTGCACCTTATCAGGGACCACGTAATTCAACAGCCTCTGATGATGCGTGACCAGGAGAATTGCGCGATCGGGCTTCGAAGCATGCAGGGCATTTACGCCGCTGGCGACGATCTTAAGGGCGTCGATGTCGAGGCCTGAATCGGTCTCGTCCATCAGGCCGAGCATCGGGTTGATGACGGCCATCTGGAAAATTTCGTTTCGTTTCTTCTCGCCGCCGGAAAAGCCTTCGTTGACGGCGCGGTTCATGAATGTCTGGTCGATCTCCAGCATCGCCTGTTTTTCACGGACGAGTTGGATGAACGACTTGGCGTCGAGTTCGTCTTCGCCGTTGTGTTTGCGGATCGCATTGACGGCCGCTTTGAGAAAGTAACTTGTGCTTACGCCGGGAATTTCGACTGGATGCTGAAACGCCAGAAAGATGCCTTCGCGGGCACGTTCCTCGGCCGACAGTTCCAAGAGATCTTTCCCGTCATATCGCACGGTGCCTTGAGTCACTTCATACGTTTCGCGGCCGGCCAGCACCTGGCAGAGCGTGCTCTTGCCAGAGCCATTTCTTCCCATGATCGTGTGCACCTCGCCCTTCGCAATCGTGAGATTGAGACCCTTGAGGATCTCCTTGCCGCCAGGAGCGGCAACGCGAGCGTGGAGGTTTTTAATTTCAAGCAGTGGCATGTCGAACTTTCTTCGTAGCTTTCAAATTCTTCACGTTGAAGGCGGCAGGTCGTGCCAAATCATAAGAGAAGCCGCTCGGACCGGGGTACATAAATTCGTGGGCGGGAGGAACGTAGCCGCTATTTTTTCCTTCCGACTCAATGAGTGACTCAAGAACCTCCTGCGCATTCTGGGCGGCTTCAGCGTATGTGGAGCCGTGCGTGTGAACGCCACCCCACTCAGGAAGTGTAACAACATAAACCTGGTCTTCTTCAGACCATTGAATGATGACGCTGTGTCTTGCCTTTGACATAATCAACTCCGCGTGCAACGTACCTAGCCGTTCGCTTCCTTTACTGCCCGCGCTACGTCCCGCTCTTGGTAAGGAAAGGCATCCGAGCCGTCGCTCCCACTCAGGATTACTTTTCTCGATACGCGTTTATGCTGCCATTTCGTATGGCTTCCTTTTCCACCATCCATTAATGTCCGTCCGGCGACTCTAAGCATTTGTTTCAGTTCTCGAATCTTCTTTGGCATGGCGTTTTCCCCACGGCCAAAGGTCAGCCGACACTTCCTTCCAAACTTACCCCGAGTAACTTCTGGGCCTCAACCGCGAACTCCATAGGTAGCTCCCTGAAGACTTCCTTGCAGAAGCCGTTCACGATCATGTTGACGGAGTCTTCCAGCGAAATCCCGCGCGTCTTGCAGTAGAAAAGCTGATCCTCGCCAATCTTCGAAGTCGACGCCTCGTGCTCCACCTTGGAACTGGTGTTGCGAACGTCAATGTAGGGCGTCGTGTGCGCGCCGCACTGATCGCCCAGCAGCAGCGAGTCGCACTGCGTGTAATTGCGGCTGTTGGATGCCCCTTTAAGGATTTTAACGAGGCCTCGATACGTGTTCTGGCCTTTACCCGCAGAAATACCCTTCGAGACGATCGTGCTCTTGGTATTCTTCCCAATGTGGATCATCTTCGTGCCGGTGTCGGCCTGCTGGCGGTTGTTGGTCAACGCCACCGAGTAAAACTCGCCCACACTGTTGTCGCCCTGCAAAATACAACTCGGATATTTCCAGGTAATGGCCGATCCGGTCTCCACCTGCGTCCACGAGATCTTCGAGTTCTCACCGCGGCAGGCGCCACGCTTGGTCACGAAGTTGTAAATCCCACCCTTGCCCTCTTTATCGCCCGGATACCAGTTCTGTACCGTCGAATACTTGATCTGCGCGTCCTTCATCGCGACCAGTTCCACCACCGCCGCATGTAGCTGGTTCTCATCTCGCATCGGGGCGGTGCACCCCTCCAGATAGCTCACGTACGCCCCCTCGTCTGCGATGATCAGAGTGCGCTCAAATTGGCCAGTCGACTTGGCATTGATGCGGAAATAGGTTGAAAGCTCCATCGGGCAGCGAACGCCCTTTGGGATATAGACGAACGACCCGTCGGTAAACACGGCCGCATTCAGGGTCGCATAAAAATTGTCCGAATATGGGACAACCGACCCCATGTATTCC
This sequence comes from Tepidisphaerales bacterium, assembly GCA_038222915.1. Classification (GTDB taxonomy): domain Bacteria; phylum Planctomycetota; class Phycisphaerae; order Tepidisphaerales; family Tepidisphaeraceae; genus JBBRHH01. The sequence goes on along the minus strand of JBBRHH010000430.1, from coordinate 214 downwards.
TTGATCAGTTCCGGATGCTCGCGAACGGCCTCGCTGAACGAGCAGAAGATGATGCCCTTGGAGGCCAGCTCCTTCTTAAAGGTGGTGGCGACCGAAACGCTGTCGAACACCGCGTCCACGGCGATCGGCGTTCGCGGCTCGATACCCAGCAACGCCTCGCGCTCGCGCAATGGGATGCCCAGCTTGTCGTAAGTCGCGAGCAGTTCAGGATCTA
>JBBRHH010000429.1:0-5558 GCA_038222915.1 Tepidisphaerales bacterium | reverse complement strand
TTCCACCGCCAATCTTCGCGAGAAACTCTCGGCCTTCATCACATACTTCAACAACACGATGGCCAAGGTGTTTCGCTGGACGTACAAAGGCAAGCCGCTCACAATTTGAATGCGATGGAACTTCAGCCGCAGTGATCTAGTTAGATCTCTGCCCGGAAGTTCACACGCGGATGTCCCCCACGTCCTGCGGCTCGACGACCCGCCGACTCGTACCCGCTAAAGAGCGTAGGTTCGTTGAAGACGCGCATCGACCTTGAGGATATTGATCCCTAGAATCTGGCATGAGCCAGAATCAGAACGACTATGCGAACAGGATAGCCCCTTCAGGAGGCCGAGACATTGACCCCAAAACTGGGCAGCCCGCCGCCATCGGGGCGACCGAACTAACACGGACGGCGATGGTCGGTGGAATTACCGACATCACGCGACAGTTCTATCGCCACAAGGAGAACGCGCTCAGGGCCGCAGAACTCGCTAAGAAGCGTGCGCCGACCGTCCAGTACGACACACGTTGGATTAGCGACTACATGGGACCAGTGCAAGACGAGTAATCGCCCCTCGTGGCGGGACGGAGCACGACATGCAGATCGAGAAGATCGGTGAACCCATCGAGCATCGGGGTTACATTATTCAGAAGACAAAACAGACATTCGACACGCAGCAGCGGGGCGAAGTGGGCAGGGTCGTCTACCAGATCGTTCAGCCCGGCCCGCCAAACCCGACGCCGTGGGGCGTGGATGTGGGCGGAAAGCTCAGCCTGGACGAAGCCAAGGCGTACATTGACCAGCGCATTGACTTGGCGAAATGATCGGTCCAATCAGAGACCCTGCCTCACCTTGACCCGCTCGCCGGGTTCCAATACTACCCGGACGCCGCGCTCTACCCTCAGGCCGACCCGCCCATCGTCCTGATCCTCCGCCTGTTCAACGGCGAAGCCAGGCGGGGCTCCACCTCGTTCCCGAGCTCGACATTCCACGGCATCGCGCCCTTGTCAGCCGTGCAGCGATGCTACCCGCCGTCCGGAAATCGCCGGAAAAGCGCGGGCATCCCTCAGATGCGGCATGCAACATTTCAAGTTGCGAAGAGTGCGCGGGACCGGTGGATTTATTTGGTGAATCAGGATTGAATGATCTGTTTGATCGGGGTTCCGTGATCCATGTCCAGGCGCTTTCGGCCGGGGATTTCGAGTTGCCGTGAGTCGATGCCCATTTGATGCAGGACTGTGGCGTGGAGATCGGTGACATAATGGGGATCTTCTACTGCGTGGAAGCCGATTTCGTCGGTTGCGCCGTGCTGTACGCCGCCTTTGATGCCGCCGCCGGCCATGAAGGCGCTGAAGCCGTTGGGGTGGTGGTCGCGGCCGGCTTTTTCGCCTTCGCCCTGTGAGCCGGGGGAGCGGCCGAACTCGGTGCCGAAGACGACGAGGGTGTCGTCGAGGAGGCCGCGGCGTTTGAGATCGGCGATGAGGCCGGCGATGGGTTGATCGACCTGGGCGGCGAGCATGGTGTGGTTGGACTTGATGTCGGAGTGTGCGTCCCATGCACCTCCCTCACCGCCGCCGTGGAAGAGCTGGATGAAGCGGACGCCGCGCTCGACGAGTCGGCGGGCGACGAGGCATTGCTGGCCGAAGGTTTTAGTGTGGGGCTGGTCTAGGCCGTAGAGCTTTTTGGTTTCTTCGGATTCGGCATCGAGTTGGAGGGTTTCGGGGACGGATCGCTGCATCTGGAAGGCGAGCTCATAGGACTTGATGCGGGCCTGGAGATTTTTGTCGTCGGGGTAGTCGATGCCGGCGAGGTGATTTAATTTTCCGAGGAGGCTGAGGTTGGCGGTTTGTTCTTCGAGGGTGACTGTGGCGTCGGAGGGGGAGAGGAAGGGGAGCGGGTGTTTGGGATCGACTCCGAGGCGGACGCCGGAGTATTGGGGGCCGAGATAGCCTGCGCCATAGGTCCATGTGCCGCCGCAGCAGTCGCCGGTGGGTTGGCCGAGGACGACGAATTCGGGGAGGTTTTGGTTCAGAGTGGAGAGGCCGTAGGTGACCCAGGAACCGAGGGTGGGGAAGGTGCCGCCTTCGCGGGGGTGGCGGCCGTTCTGGAATGTTAATTGTGCGCCGTGGTCGTTGTGGACGGTCCAGAGGGAGCGGATGACGGCGATGTCGTCGGCACAGGTTTTACCGATGTTTTTGAACCAGTCGCCGACGATCAGCCCCGACTCGCCGTAGGCTTTGTAGCCGGTGGTGAGGGGCATGAGGACTTTGCGATTTCCGTGATTTGGATTTGCGCCGATGATGTTTTTGTTGACCTTCGCAGGGTCGAGTACGTCTTTGAATGGGGTGTCGGAGATGGACTTGCCGGCGTGCTTGTTGAGCTCGGGTTTGATGTCGAAGGATTCGAGATGGGAGACGCCGCCGCAGAGGAAGATCCAGATGACAGATTTGGCTTTGGGCTGAAAGTGGGATTTTCCGGTGGGCGGGGTCCATGGCTGGGCGTGGGGAGAATCGGCGCGGGCCTGGCCGTCGCGGAAGGCCATGGCGGCGATGGCGAGGCCGGTGAAGCCCATGCCGGTGTCCATCAGGAACGAGCGGCGGGAGACGCCGGGGCAGCATGGTTTTTCTTCGCTCATGGGACGCTCATTCTATCGGATGGTTACGAAATCGTTGTGGTTAAAGAGGACTACGATGAAATCTTCACGGGCGCGTTCCGGCGGTGATTTGGATGAGGTGAGGAATTCGGTGCAGGTGGTGAATTCTTCCTGCGTCGCGGGGCGGGCGAGGATTTTCAGGAAGGCCTGGCGGATGAAGTCGTCCTGCGGTGGGAATTTTTGGGAGAGGGACCTGGAGAGAATGCGCGATTGCTCGAGGACGATTTGTGAGTTGGCGAGGGCGAGGGCCTGTTGGGGCATGACGCTGGGGCGGCGGAAGTAGCATTCGTTGGTGTTGGGGCCGTCGAAGATCTTTAAGAACTCGACTTCTTTTTCGGGGGCGCTGCGGAGGTAGAGGCTGCGGCGTTTGCTGGTGAGGCCCTGGGCTTGATCGATCTCGGGGCCGCCCTGGGCGAGGTCGAGCTGATTGGCGGAGTAGAGGACGTTGTCGCGGACGATTTCGGCTTCCATGCGGCGTGAGGGGAAGCGCCAAAGCCACGTGTCGTCGGGGTCGAGGGAGAGTGCGTGGACGTCGGGCGTGGAGGCCTGGCGGTAGGTGGCACTGGTGACGATGAGGCGATGGATGGGCTTCATCTGCCAGCCGTTGGAGATGAGTTCACTGGCCAGCCAATCGAGGAGAGCGGGGTGGGTTGCGGGGCGACCGTTGCGGCCGAAATCATCGACGGAGGGGACGATGCCCTGGCCGAAGTGGCGGGCCCAGAGGTGGTTGGCGGCTACGCGGGCGGTGAGGGGATTTTTAGCGTTGACGAGCCATCGTGCGAAGGCGAGACGGCGGCCGGTGGAGGTGACGGGGTAGTCGTCGGTGGGACGCGGTTTGAAGACAGCATCGAGCGGTGCGACGAGGGCGGTTGTCGCGGCGGCGAGGACTTTCTGGGCGGGTTCGATTTTTGCTTCGGCGGCTTTCAGATCGGCGGTGGCTTTGTCGATGAGGGGCTGATCACTGGGCTGGGTTGCGGGGTGGATTCTCTGGCGGGCTTCGTCGACGGCGTTCTGGATGGAGATGAGGTTTTGAGATACTTCGGCGACGGCTGCTTTGCGCTGGGCGGACACGGTTTCGGTGGCGAGCGTCTTCCAGTCGGCGGAATCTTTGTGGCCGGCGTCTTCTGATTCTTCCACGCGGAGCAATACGGTGAGCGCGTCGTGTTTCGCGTGGGCGGTTGCAAGGGCGGATTCGGCTTCGGTGCGCTGGCGCGGGGAGATTTTCGCGTTGTCCTTCATCGCGGCGATTTTGGCGGCGGCTTCGTCGATGGACTTCTGGCTGTCGGCGAGCAGGGAGTCGCGCATTAATTTGGTTCGATCGGGATGGGCGGCGCGGCGTGGGAGTTGGACGGGTTTAACTTCGAACGAGCCGCCTAGTGCAGCGGGGACGCCGGGTGGGATTGTGCCGCGGGCTTTGTCGGGGGTTCTTTCGTCGCCGCGGATGTAGAAGGCGGTTGGGGCGACGAGATCTTTGTCGTAGGCGCGGACGAGGCCGTCCTTTTTCTTGTCGGCGACGCCGGCGACGGGATCGGTGCGAACGTCGTGGGGTTCGAAGATGGCGCGGAGGCGGTAGTACTCTTCCTGGGTGAGGGGATCGAACTTGTGATCGTGGCACTTGGCGCAGTGCATGGTGAGGCCGAGGAAGGCGCGGGCGGTGTGGTTGACGTCGTCCTCCATCCATTGTTCGCGCACGAGCATTTTGTAGTTGCGCACAAGGAAGCCGGTGGCGCGGAGGTTGGCGTCGTCTTCGGGGCAGAGCTCGTCGGCGGCAAGCATTTCCAGCGCCATGCGGTCGTAGCCTTTGTCGCTGTTGAGCGATTCGACGATCCAGTCGCGCCATCGCCAGATGAAGGGCTGGCTGTCGCGGATCTGGTTGCCGCCGGACCAGCCGGCCCAATCGCTGTAGCGCCAGACGTCCATCCAGTGACGGGCCCAGCGCTGGCCGTAACGCGGATCGGTGAGGAGGCGATCGACGACTGTTTCGTAGGCCTCTGGGGAACTGTCCTGATCGAAGGCGGCAATTTCTTCGGGAGTGGGGGCGAGGCCGATCAGATCGAGATAGACGCGGCGCAGGAGAAGGACTTTTGGCGCTTCGGACGATGGCTTCAGATTGTGAAGTTCAAGTTGTTCGTTGACGAATGCGTCGATGGGGTTGCGAACTGCGCTGGCAACGTGCGGGACGGCGGGACGGGTGGCAGGTTCGAAGGGTTGCCAGCGGTAGGAGTTGAGGAAGGTCGCGAACTCGGTGCGGCGTGCGGGAGCTTCCTGTAGCTCGGCCTGCGTGGGGACGTCTTTTGCGTCACCGGGATTGTGACCCAGCAGCAGTTCGGTCAGATTGTTGACGCCGTCGTTGTCGCTGTCTTCGGCGGCGATCATGGCGAGGCGGGCCGGGAGGTCACGCTTCTTGCCCTCGCTCTTTAATTTGTCGCCGGCCTTGCGGACGGCGTCGCCGAAGGGGTTGTGGGGAAAATCCTCGAGTGAATCGGGATCTTTCTTGTCGCTGGGGAGATGGCAGGTGGTGCAGGCTTGAAGATTCTTTGAAAGGAAGTGATCGAAGTGGCGCACGAGGGCGGCCTTGTTGGCGGGCGTTGCCTGTGCCATCGACGGCAGAAGCGCCGCGACGATGAAGGCTGCGAGCCATGCGCGAATCCACCCGTTCATAAGACGCCTTTCGGTTGGGCCAGAAGTGATTGGGCCCACTGTGGAATACAAGATATTGACGGCGCGCGTTGAACGACGTGTGGTCATTGTGGCCGGACGTCTTCCTTGAAGCGAAACGGGGGCTGGCCGGTGATGTCGGTGCTGAGGGCTGTCGGGCACCAGTATTTTTCGACGTGGTCGACGACGAGGTCGGTTCCCGCGAAGTGATTGACGAATGGCTTCATCTTGTGGTTGTACATGGTGTCGGTCATGTCGCGGAC
>JBBRHH010000428.1:0-5570 GCA_038222915.1 Tepidisphaerales bacterium | reverse complement strand
GGCTTCGAGTTTGGCGAGGATGAAATGGTCGATCTGCGTGGACGGTGGCGTGTCGGTTTTGGTCTGAGGTTTGGGCGGAACGAATGACCAGTAGTTGGCGCTATCGGACTTTGTAGCGGTGGCGACGGGCGCAGGATCTTCGGCCGGCCATGGCGCGCCCATTTCCACCCAGTGTTTCAGATCGGCAATTGCTTCGAGCGAAAGCTGCTTCTTCGGCGGCATCTGGAGGTCTTCGTCGGTGTAGGAAATGGCCTTGATCAACAGGCTATCGGCGGGGTGGCCGGGCGAGAGGGCCGGGCCAGTCTTTCCGCCGGTGAGGAGCGCCTGGCGGCTATCGACTTTGAGGTCACCCTTGAGCTTCTCGGAAGTGCCTGAGTGGCATTTGTAGCACTTGTCGATCAGGAGTGGGCGGATTTTGAATTCGAAAAAGGTCTCGTTGGAGTCGGCGCAAAGCGCCGGCGCACACGTCCACAGGACGACAACGATTGTTAAAACGACTGTGCGCTGCACGATGTTGTATATCGTCGCAGCAGGGCGATGTGGCTGAAGGCACGGATCAATTGCTGGGCTTAAATTTGTTCCAGCGCTATTTCGGTGTTGGGGTTGTTGGTGTTTTTGGAGCCGCAGGATCGGCCGGAGTCGTCGGGGTCGCAGGATCGGCCGGGGGCGTTGGAGTCGCCGGCGTTGCTGGTACCTCGGGCGGCGTGGTCGTTGTTGCAGCGCCGCCGGTCACCTTGGCCAGGGCGTCCGTGAATTCCTTGGCGGTGGCATATGTACCCGAGGTGACGGCAGTGGCCAGTTGGTCGTACGCCATCGCGTTGGCTTGCAGTGTCGCAACGGCCGGGATGTTCGTACCGAGATTGGTAATCTTCCAGGCGCCGTCTGCATCCTTGGTGATGACAAGGCCGCCGAACGTGACGCCATCCGTGCTCGCCTTGCCCGTGCCGGCCTTAATCTCTTTGAAGCGGTCGAGGGAGGCGGGGACTGGTTTCTCGGGTGTGTACTTTTCGTTGGCCGCATCGGTCATCTTCTTGATGCTGGCGGTTTCGTTTGCGAGTGGCTCAATGAACATGTTCTGGTCGGCCGGCAAGTTGGTCCTCGTTTGAGCGGTGGTCGGATCATTCTTAGTAAGCGCTTCCACAAATTGCAGCGCGATCGTACGGGCCTGGGCAATATCCGGGGTGTCGGCGACTGGCGCCGGCTGGGTGCTTGGACCGGTGGTCGATGTTTTCGCAGCGGAGCTCAGCGCCTTGACGTCGTCAGCGGTCGCTTGATTAAACGCGACCAGCGTGCCGGTCTGCAGGTCCTCCGGAGCATCAAAGAGCTTCTTTACGTTGTCTTCCAGAGCCTTGTAAGCATTGGACGCGACCTTCAGCGAGTCGAGTGCCGCGCTTTCGGCGGTGGCGGCCGTCGCTTCCGCTTCCTTCACTTTGGCATCGTCGCCAGAGCGCTTGGCCGTGGCGACATCTTCCTTGGCGAGAAAGCGGCTGACATTCAGCACGTTATACCGGCCGTACATCGCGAAAAGCTGGGCCGCCGACGCGCCTTCGCTCAGCGGAGTGAGCTTCGCATCAACAACCGCCTTGAGGTCGTTGTCCGCCGTGGCTTCGCCGCTTGGGTTGGCGACCTTGTACTGATCGTCGGCGTGTTCCTGGGATTCCTTCAACGACGCGTCAATCTTGGCAAGGTCTTCGTTGACGAGCTTTGGATCGATCGCCTGGAGCTGATGGACGAAGCCCGCAACATCGCCAAGAAGGCTTGCCTGCATCGCGTAGACATAGCCCGCGGTGTTGAACACCCGGCCGCGGCTCAGGCGATACGGCTCCTCACGATTGAGCTCCTTCATCTCCGTGAAAAGGACGGCCTGCGCTGACGGAGGGGTCGTCTTCTCAACCGCGAGAAAACGTTTCTGGTAATCCGTCTTGGACGCGATGGCAGCGGTTTTCGCATCAAGATAATACTTCTTGGCCTCATCCAGCAGCGCGATAACCCGGGTTCGTTTATCTTCGAGGTCCTTGAGCGTCTCGGCCAGCTTCTTCGAGGTGCCGGCGACGGAAGGCGCCGGCTGGGTGGTGGCGGCGGTTGCGCCGCCGGTGACGACGCCTTCGCTGTCGGTGGTCAGGGTCTGCTGTTGCTCCTGGACTTTGGCCCACGTCGCCTTGACGGCTTCGGCCTGCTTGTTCAGCATTTCGATCGACGCGTCAGACAAAGCCGCGAGCTGTTTGTTCCCGTCGATGCCGCGTTGCAGCTCGGCCATCTGGGCGGCCAGCGTGTCGATCTGGTTGCCCAGGTTCTGCGACTTTTCCCGCGCATCCAGCGACTGCTTGGTAAATTGAAGCGACTTTTGCTTTTCGGCGATAATGCGGGCGATTTCCGCTGCATTGGTGCCGGGGAGAATATTGCGCGCCGCCTCGGCCTGCTTGGCAAGATCCGCCATCTGTGTGTCGGCGGCGGTCTTTTCGATGGTGATCGCGTCGCTCTTGGCCTTAAGCTCATCAAACTGTTTTTGAAGCTCGGCTGTTTTGGCGGCAAGATCTTCCTTGCCCTTCTTCTTTTCTTCCTGTTTCGCGGTTATCGCATCGAGGACACCTTTTTCCTTCTCGTCGGCGGCCGCCGCCGCGTCGGCCTTCGGCGGCACTTTGGTGGGATCCTGCAGGCCGTAGGCGTCGCTCTGCTGTTTGTTGGCGGCGATGCGCGACGCGAGGCCATGAAGATCGATGATCATCTGGCGGGCCTGCGCTTCGGGCTTCTGCATCTCCTGCAACAGGTCCAGCGCCTGCTCGTAGCGTTGCTCGGCGTAAATGGCTTTTGCGAACGCCTGGGTGTCCTTGTCGACGGCGGAACTGGAGGCGGCGGCCTTGAGCAAAGCGGCGCTTTCGTCGAGAAGCTTTTTCGCTTCAGCCAGATCGGCCTGAGCGAGCCGCTCTGCGCCTTCGATGGAATGGGCGGCGGCGGGGATCTTCTCCGGCCACTTCATGCCGCCTTCGGCGGCGACGGCGATCTTGGGAAGCGCCTCGGCTTCCTGGCGCTTCATCTGGGCGAGTTCGAGCTTGGCGCGGCCGTCGGCGATTTTCTTCGCCACTTCGTTTTCAGATTTGTGATTATCGCTGTCGAGCTTTTCGCATCCGGTGAAAGTGAATCCGGCGACAGCACTGCATAGGGCGATTGCGGCGAATCGCGACAAGGTGTTGCGCATTGAAGGGGTCTCCTCGGCCAAAGGTGCTCAGACTCAAAGGTGTCGTCCTCCCCGGTCGCGCGCAAAGCGCGAACTCCAGCGACGATTTTGCCTCTTTGCGCCTGCAAAGTCAAACAACCGCTGGGTCTTGCGCCTGTCCGCCTGTCGACACACCACACAGCGTCGTCGGCGTTGACTCAGCTTGACAATATGGGAAGGGAAAGTAGTATGAAATCAGTTAGTTCCGGTCGGCCAACTACCATGGCGTTAAATGCTTGCGCGTCGGAGCGGAGGAAGTGATCACCGGGCATTGGAATGTTGGTGATCGGAGCCCACAAGTGCGCTGCTGCGGATGGACACCACTGACGAACACCCCTGTTTAAGGAGCCTGCCTTGAGCGCTGTAACCAAACTTTTCGTCGTATTGCTCGTCATCTGTTCTCTGCTTCTGGTTGCCGCCGAAGTGGTCTTCGTCAATCGTGTCGAGGACTACAAAAAGCAGTCATCGGATCAAACGTCCAAAAACCAGTTGCTGGTAGCCAATCTTGAAATTGTCCGCGGCGACCGCGATGCGGCGAGGGCGGAAATTCAGAACCGCATCTCCGAGCGCGATGCGATGAAGAGCGCGCTGGACGACAAGCTGGCGGGGTCCGATTCCCAGATCAAAGGGCTCAATGGGCAGATCGCAGGACTCAACAGCCAGATGGGTGTGAAGGACGCTGAGATCGTCTCGCTCAATGAAACTATCAAGAGCGCTCAGAAGGCCCAGGAAAACCAGGCAACTGAAATCGCCACCCTTCGCGACGACCGCAACAAGATCCAACAGCAGAATGGCGACCTGAACATCCAGATCACCAAGGTCACCAAGATCAACGATCAGCAACTGTCGGAGATCAACAACCTTCAGGAACTGCTGACGGCTGAGAAGGATCGCAACAAGGCCCTGGCAGTGCAGGTGACCCAGCGCGGCGGCGGGGCTGGCGCTCCGGTACTTCCGGCTGGTACGAGTGTGCCGGCCGGCGGCGGCAGCAATGCAGCCCCGATCAACGGCATCATCCGTGAAGTGACGGTTGTCAGCGACGTACCCTATGCCATGATTTCGGTTGGCAGCTCCGACCATGTTCAAAAGGGCATGAAGTTCAGCGTTGTGGATCAGAGCGGGACGTTCATGGGCGTTGTGACCATCACGACGGTTCAGCCCAATGAAGCATTCGGCCGGCTGACTGGCCCGCCGGACAAGATCGACGGCATCAAGCCGAACATGCGCGTCACCACGAACCTCTAATTCTGAAAAGTCCGCAACCGGGACTCTGAAGTCGTCCCGCAGGAGTTTGGCCATGTCACGCGGTATCTCTGGCGACACCACCGTCATCAAGCCGACCAACAACGTCTACACCGTCCTTACCATCATCGCCACCGTTGTGGTGCTTGGTGGACTGGCGGTCATGTATCTCGCGAACAGCAAGTTGTTCGGCGCGGGCATTTTCTAAATCAGGCGCAACGCGCGGAATACTTTCTGCGGCGTCCGCCGGCTGGTACATTCGGGGGATGAACACCGCAGCCCTTCTTCCGTTTTCCTTTCTTATTCTGTGTTGGTCAGTCGCAATGACGAAGGCTGACACTCCGAATTTGCCTGCCATTGATGAGCGGGTGAAGGAGTTTGTCGCGCAGCACGAGATCAGCGGCGCGGTAACGCTGGTCGCGAATCGTCAGGGCGTGGTGCATCTCGGCGCGGTGGGGAAGATGGACATCGAGGCCGATCGGGCAATGACGCCGGACGCGATCTTCTGGATCGCGTCCATGACCAAGCCGGTGACAGCGACGGCGCTGATGATGCTCGAAGAGGAGGGGAAGCTTTCCGTTGACGATCCCGTGAGCAAATACATCCCGGAGTTGGCCGGCCTGAAGATGGCGGACGGCTCAACGCCGGTGGTGACGTTGAAACATTGCCTGACTCATTCGTCGGGAATGACGGATGTGACCGGTCCCGAGGCGCGCGAGGCCAAGACGCTGGCCGATCTGGTGCCGCACATCGCCAAGCGGCCGCTGCGCTTCGCGCCGGGATCGAAGTGGGAATACAACCAGTCCGGCATCAACACGCTGGGGCGCGTGATTGAAGTTGTGTCGGGGATGACGCTGCCGGAATTTTTCGAGAAGCGGCTGTTTGGCCCACTCGGAATGAAGGACACGACCTTCTACCTCTCGGCCGATCAGTCAAAGCGCTTGGCCAAGTCGTATCTGAAGGATGGTGAGAAGCTCACCGAAGCGAAGGTCTTCATTCTGGAGGGACACGGAGTAACGGAAAAGAATCGTTACCCGGCCGCGAACGGCGGGCTTTTCTCCACCGCCAGTGATTATGGCCGACTGTTCCAGATGATTCTGAACAAGGGCACACT
>JBBRHH010000427.1:0-5595 GCA_038222915.1 Tepidisphaerales bacterium | reverse complement strand
GCACAGTCGCACAGTCCGTCGAACTAGATCGACAATGCCCAGTGCCAGCCCAGCGCCGATGAGAAGGCATTGGCTGGAGAGCATGAGGAGGAATTCCCGACGTGCCGGGTCTGGCGGCGTCCGGTGATAACCGAGAATGTCGGTCGGCAGCACAAGTGACCCCAGGCTGAGCGCAAGAAAACCACACCAGAAACTTATCTGGGGAAGTGACGATTCAGCCGCGGATAACTTTGGCGAGGCGTAGTGAAGCGACACAGTCTCGACGGACGGGCGAGGGTCTGCCCCATCTTTCATGATCGCGAGTTTACCACTTCCACAGCTATTCCAGAAACAATTCATCCAGATCGGGCGCTGTCCCAAAACTGTTCAGCGCCTCGGAATATCGATAGTAAACTTCCAGGCAAAGCGCCCCCAGCGCCGTGGTGTAAGGCCTTCCACCAGCCGTCGCCCATCGATCCCCTTTTGGTTCCCAGCTTCCTGCGTGATCGCCATCACGGCTTTGGTGTTCCAGCAACACGTCGCGCACCTTCTGGTTCCACCAGATCCGATATTCGCCGCCCATGTTGTGCATGGCGTAGGTCGCGTAGTACCAATAGTAGAAATCCTTCTGGTTCCACGTTGGCGCTAGTGCTTTGGTCAGTTCCGCTCCCTTTACCATCAGATGATTCTTAACGCCCATTCCATTGAATTGCCGGATCATCATGCCGGCACAGGTAAGCGCGGGATGAGCATTGGAATCGTAGTGTTGCCCGGCCACGAATTGATAGCTCACCACGCCGGTGGAATCCTTGCTCGCTCCAGCGTCGGTCACACTGTCCAGGAATGAAATGGCCTGCGAAAAGATGGCGTGATCCGCCTTAACCTGCGCCAGCTTGGCGGTCTTGAACGCCTGCACAAACCACGCCGTCACGGACAAGTCGGAGATCTCGCTCTTCGCTGTGTAGCGCCAGCCTCCGTCCGCATTGACTGCCTTCTGACAATAGTCGATCGCCTTCTGTGCCGCCGCCCCAATTCGTTCATCCCGCGCCCTGCCGTAAGCCTCGCACAACGCGATCGTGCAGATGGCGTGGGTGTAAAGATTCGCGCCCGCTTGTGAAATCAGGCCGTCTTCCTTCTGTTGCCGCATGATAAATTCAAGGCCGCGCAGCACGTTGCGCGAATAGTCGCCCTTGCGGACAGTATTCCCCCCACCCATGAACGCGAGGCACGACAACGCCGTGTCGGCCAGGTTAGCTGCCTTGCCGCCCTCCAATTTTTCGGCGTCCCAGCTTCCGTCACTCTCCTGGTGGGTTGCCAGATAATGAAGGGCCGAATCAACCGCACTCCGCGCCTTCATTGCTCCTGCGCCGCGCGTCATCTGTCGAAACACGTCCCCAGTCCCAAAGAGATTGATGTTTGCCGGCCCGAGTTGACCCATCGAAGGAGCGTCCTGTTCGCCAAAGGCGACCAGCAGTCCCTTTACGTTCCGTCCGGGCCGCGGACCTGTATTCATCGTATAGATCGCGGGCTTATCACTGGGCGCCGGTTTGTCGTACTTAAAGATGTCCGCGGCCCCAATGGCGTCCACCGCGATCGGTTGGACGGCAAAACCGATCTTTTCCGACGTCTCGGTAATCTCCTCGGGAGCGTCGTTGATCTCCGTGTTCTTAAGCGTCGTGTCGATCGACTTTACATCGATCTTCAATTCCATGTCATTGTTGTTGATCGCGGTATTCGGACTTTGGATCACCTCCGTATCGACCGCAACATTGTTGGGATTGACCGAGATGTGAATGTTTGGCTTTTCATCCGGCAGCGACGGCGCCAATGCCGCCGAGTCGTCCGGGCGCTCATGTGCAATATCCGGCGTCAACGGTTTGATCTTGAACTCATCCGCCGGCGGCGGCGCGAGGCTGAATTCAAATTCCTTCGGGGGTGATTTCTTCAAGCTTTCCGGATTCGACGCCAACTTCCAGGCAAAACCGGCGAGACACAGCCCGGCTGCGACAACCAATCCAATGAGAATCGCGCGGCTGTCGATGACCGCGTCATTCACGCCCTGCTTCTGCCCTGTTACTGCTGCGATGGATTTTGGCATGTCGATTCCCTTACTTGCCTTCCTCCGTCACAACGGCCGCCGACACGTTCGCGATGCCAACCTGCGCGCACAGCCCCATGACCCCCGCCACGCTGTCCCATTTGAGGTTCCGGTCGCCTCGAATGACCACCGACTGGTTCTTATTCAACCCCTGCGCGCGGCTCAAATAATTCTGAAGGTCGTACAGTGGGTACACCGTTCCTTCCACGGCATATTCAGGCCCTGCCGGGCGATTGCGTATGTTGATCACCACCGGTTTGGATGGCGGCGCTTTAACCTTCAGTTCCTTGCTCTGCGTTGGCAGGCTGATCGACAGATCCTGCTCCACGCTCTCCTGAAAAGACGCGGCCACCAGCAAAAACAAAATGATCGCGAAAATACAGTCGACCAGTGGCGTCATGTCGATCTGCAGTGTTTCGTCTGCTTCTTTGCTGAATGTCATACGCTCGCCTCCTTCAGCAGCTTCTTGGGCTTCATCGGCTTGACCGGCGTATCATCGTCTTCATCCGCTTCGGCGATAGCACCACCCTTGCGCTTCAACAGCCGAATCTGATGAACGAAATCCTCCGCCAGCACCTCGCAATGTGCGATGATTCCGCCCAGCACCTGATTGAAAATCCAGAAAATGAACAGAGCCGGAACTGCGACCATCAGGGCGGATGCTGTTGAAAACAACTTCACACGAATGCCGATCGCCAGCGCCTGCGCCTTTTGTGCACCGCTCGCATTTGCCAGCGCTTCGAACACAATGATCATGCCAATGATCGTGCCAAGCAGCCCGAGTAGCGGTGCGGCCACAGAAATCAGATTCAATGCCCGCACGGGCACCCGAAGCTTGTTGATCCTGGCCGCGGCAGCTACCTCGCAACGACGCTCAATGTCCTCTGGAGTCGAATCCGCATAGGAATTGGCCATCGCCCGGCAGACATAGGGAAACAGCCCCTTCTCCTTTAGAGCCAGGTCCTCGAACGCGTCCATGTCTCCTCGCTCCAGCGCCGCCCGGGCTTTTTCAACAAACGCCGCGGGACATTGCCGCTGTTTGCGATAGATCCATCCACAGTTGAAACCGAGTAGAATCGTAATCAGAGCCAGCGCAGCGATCGGGTAAAGGAATGGCCCGCCCTCAAAGAACAAGTCGACAACGGACTTCTTCGAAGTGATTTCCTGCGGTGCTTCCTTCTTCTCGGATTTCACCAGTGTCAGCTTGTTGTCTGGATTGGTGTTTCCGGCGATACGGATGATCTCGATTACACCGCCATCCGTGCCATGCAGATCGACGATCCGGTCCACTTTGAACAGGCTCTTGGTTTCGTTCGCATACACATCTCCGGGCGAAACCGCCGAGATGTTGGACCCTGTCTTGAACGTCGATCGCATGTTGTCGCCGGCCACAACTGACTTCTGCATCAACGTGACTTTGTCTTCATCGGCATCCGGGCCCTTTGGTCCGCCGGTCTCGGCCGTATCGGCAATGTTCGCGGCAACCGCGAGTCGCGCGATACCGAGGACCAACATCAACGCCACCCACGACAGTTGTTTTCGATTCATAATAATCTCCGATATTCCGCTTCACTCATCCGCGTTATTTCGACTGCCTGGCAAGCTCCTTTTGAACCTGCGGCATCAGATCTCGCGCCTCGCCAATCAACTTCGGATCTGCCTTGGGAAATTCCCGCGTCGTCTTTTCCAGATATTCCTTTGCCTTGTCCCACTTCTTTAATTTGATGGCGCACTTCCCAGCTTCGAGACACGCTACCTCGCGCGGCAGAACCATGCTCTTTTCCAGAAAGACAAACGCCTCCTCCGGCTTGCTTGTGTTCAAAGCCAGTTGGTAATAAGCGTCGGCTTTCACATCGTCATACGCATCGCTCGCGGCCAGCGTTTTCAGCGCAGAAATTCCGGCCGCCGATTTGCCCTGTCCAATTTGCGACAGCGCCACGTATAGATCAATCCGGTAACGGCGGTCCGACTTGGGCCACTCGGCAATAAAGTTGCGGCAGGTGAGGTCGAGGTCCTTCCACGACTTGGCCTCAAAATAGCCCTGCGCCGCGAAGACGTACGCCTCTTCCGCGGCTTCAAAGCGGGGGTGTTCCTTGATCAGCGTCGCCATCGCCTTCAGACCGCTGGCGAAGTCGCGTAGCTTGTAATAACTCTGCCCTGCCATGAATAGAGCCTTTGGCCGCGACTTGCTCGCAACCAGTAAAGCATCTGCAAGAAATGGCTGCAAAGACTTGGTGCAGCGTTGCCAATCCTCGCCCTTGAAGTAGAAGTAGCCGACCGAATACCGTATTTCGCCCAGATCCAGGTCCTTGGGCAAGGGCATGCGAATTCCGTCCCATCCCGTGCTGCCGGCCCGCAAGCGATTCTGTGCCGGCACCGGAATCGGCTCGCCTGTCGGCTTCAACTCATTTTCGCCATATTCATCCAGAATTGTCGCATACGCCTCCACGCCCTGTTCGGTCTGTCCCGCCGCCGCAGCGTAATAACCCAGCAGTTTTAACCCAGACACGCGAAAACGATCGTCGCGCAGGCCGGTGATAAATGCCTTGTACGTGTCGATAAGCTTCGTGACATTGTTGAGAGCGATATACTCGCGCCCCAGCGCATAATGCGCGATGTCGAACATCTCGTCGCCCGGCATCGCCGTTTTGGGGCGCTTGCCATCACCACGATGCGCGGGATAGATATCCAGATATGATTTGAAGCAGCCCGCGGCGATCTCATGCTCCCCAACCTCGCTGAACGTCTGGCCGGCTTTCATGATCGCCGCCTTCACATACTTCTGCACGTCGGCATTCTTGTCCTGTTCCGTACCGCCCACCCAGTAGTAAACTTTGGTCTTGTTTAATTTGCCGTCACCAAATTCCAGCGAAGGGCACACCACGTTTCGCCACATGGCCTCTGCCAGCGAACGCTGCGCTTCCTTCCCCTTTCCAGCCTCTCCCTTGCCAAGCTCCAGCGCCAACCAGTATTGCGCTTCGGCCACATATTTGTTGTTGTTTGGAAAGTTCTTGACGATCCACTGATACGCCTTGACCATGTTCTGATCGTGGCCCTGCAGATACCAGCAGTGCGCCACTTGAGCCGCGGCTTCGTACAACTGCTCTGCCTTCTCATCGACACGCTGCGGCTTCCATGGCGCGCTCACCACGTCGCCTGCGTCGGTTTGCTTCGGGCCGTAGATGGAGATGAATTCCTTATACGCCTTGGCGGCTCCGCTGAAATCCTTTTTCAGATAATAAAGCTCGCCCAGATAGAACCGCGACTCGCGCGACAGATCGGAGAGTGGGCCGCGCTCCTCGATCATCTGCCTGGTCATCGCGATGGAGGCATCCACCAGCTCGGCGGTGTCCGAACGGGTGACGAGGCTCTTCATGTAATCCAACGCCTTGCGTTCGGCCTCCTTGTTTTCCTTTTGGGCGTTGAGTTGCTGCTTGGAAATTTCCAGCAGTTTGGAGTACGCCTCCATTGCCTTGGGCTTGTTGCCGACACGTTCGGCCACCAGCGCGATGTTCTCC
>JBBRHH010000426.1:0-5596 GCA_038222915.1 Tepidisphaerales bacterium | reverse complement strand
CGAAGATGCTCCTTTATCTCCGCGGTAGTCGCCACGGTGTCGGGGGAGGGTAGAGTTTGAGTCCATCGCATCGGTTACGCCTTCCGGAGCAAAAGGCCGGGGCGGGCGGTTAGGCCCGCCCTCGGCTGTGTGACTATGGCGTGACCGCTTACGAAAGGCCTGTCTTGAGCTTCGAAACCGCGCTGGCTGCCCACCCGTAGGCGTGGAACGCGAACAAGTCCGCGCCCGTCTGGCTGGGCCGGCCGGGGAAGTCCACATAGCGGGCAATACGGGCCTGGCCGGCGTCGCGCAGGTGGAAGCCCATAAGGGAGAACACGATGCCGATCACGTGCGACGCTGCGAGCGTCTCGAAGTAGTCGCTCTTCAGGCACGGGCAACCGAAAAGCCGCATAAGCTCGTTGTTTTGCGGGTCGGGGAGAAGAATCGGGCGATTCTGGGAATCGACCATGCCCTCGGCGGCGGCGAACGCGGTCGAGGACAGTACGAACGTCTTCATCCGGTCGTACCGCTTGGGAAGCGAGTTCTTCCACGCGACCAAATCGGCGTAGGTGATCGCCGTCGCCGTGGTGCACTGGCGATTCTGCGTAATGCCGGCGTCGGCGACGATTGCGGCGGTGATGGCGGATTCGAGGCCAAGCTCCTTGCTGTAGACCAAGCTGGGCGTGGTCGCGCCAAGCAAGTCAAAATCATTCGCCTGCAAATCCTGATCGGAAAACCACACGCTGCCCGATTCGTAGGTCTTGACCGTCGACACGATCGATTGAGCAACGGAAGGCGGGCTTTCGTTTTCGCTGCTGGCGGTTTCGGTGACCACTCCGCCGGCGGCGGCGTCCATGACCGGATACTTGAACTGGCCATTGGTGCCGGTTGTCACCACCGGCACACCCCAAAGCCGGTACGCTTCGCGGAACACGTTGGGGGCGCTGGCGATGATCGGCGTGGTCACGATCGACGGCAGGAAAATGCCCGACTGCGTTGCGGTCGTGAGCGAGGCGAACTGTTCCGCCATGCTGCCGCTGCCGAACCACTGCGACGCGCTCTTGTGGAACTCTTCGCGGGTGCGCGGGTCGGCGTAGTTGAAGGCGCGGCGCTGGTTGTCTTCGAACTCCTTGCGGCCGGCGGGGTCCTGGGGCAAGGTGGCGTCACCTTTGTTGAAAGCGAGGCCGGCAAGCCGCTTGGTGTCGTCGAGCGTCTTCTGGATCTGCTCAAGCCGGGCAAACTGCTTGGCGTTCTTCTCCTGCTCTTCGCCGGTGAGGTCGCGTTTTTCGGTGGCGGCCAGCTCAATGAGCGTGGCGGCTTCGGCGTGGAGGCTGGAAAATTCTTCACGAAGGGTTTTGAAGTCGATGGGCATGGGGAAAGCTCCTGAATTTTGAAGATGGAAATTCGGGAAACTTTGTCCCGCGCCCCGACAACTCTGGCCGGGGGTGCAAGGCTGAACTCCGACAACTCTGGCCGGTGCTCATTGCCCGCCAAAACGGCGGGCGACAGGCGGGGAAATCCGACAACTCTGGCCAGATCGCCATCGCCTGCATACTGATACGAGGCCGCGACGCGTTCTCGTTTTATTTTTTGGCTTTGAGGGACGAAATTATATTTTCAAAGACTCGCCCGGGTTGCTTCCAGCCGTCGGGGACGAGCTGAATGCGGCCGGGGTTCACCTGCTCCATCCTCGGGACAAGGTTTCGGCTGCCGGATTGCTCCTCCCTGAAAAGGAGCATTTCACACCCGACCGTAGAGGCAAGGTGGCTGTTTCCTGAATCTGTGCCGACGTAAAGCCGGCAGTTCTGCAGAAGCTCGACGGCGGCGTCGGTGTCGAGGTCGCCGCTGTGGCACACCTGGCCGGGGAGGTCGAGGCTGGTGGGCTTCGCCCCGATGACGGCGAAGCTGATGCCCTGGGCGGTCAAGGCCTCGGCCGTGCGATGCCAAGCCGGCCAGTTGCGTTCCGTGAAAAGCTGGCGGTGGCGAACGCCTAAGACCACGTCGGCCTTCAACCCGCGCAGCTTCGGCTTGAACGGTATCCGCTCCGCCGGATTGATCGCTACAAGCTCCTGCTCGGGGGTGAGAGCGCCGGCGTGGACGTGGAACAGCCTGGGATATTTCGCCACCAGCTTCGGCCATGGTGTCGGGATTGTTCGATTGGAAGCGACGCGCCATTCGTCGGGGATGGGGTCGACCCAATCCGTCACGAAGCTCTTCGCCGATGGATACAAAACCTCCTCGCCCTTCCGGCAACAGACCGTTTTCGTCTTTGCCTTGTGCCAATGCACGATCCGGATGTGTGTCATCACCTGATGGCCAAACTCGCCGACGAACGGGAGAAATAGACAGGCCTTGCCAGCGCCGGGCTCGAGCCTTTGATAAAGCTCGGCGTTCGCGGGCGGGAGGATGTTGGTGGGGGCGGCAAGGCCGGCGTCGATCCAGTGTTGCCCGATGGTGTCGGTGACTTCGTACTGTTTGCCCTTCAAAAACGGGTAATCGGGCGTATAGAGGCTTTCAAGAATGGTGACGAGCATGGTCTAAATCCGCAGGGAGGCCAATCGAAGCTTGTTGAACCGATGCGAGGCGGCCACGCGAGCCATCAAAACCGGCTCGGCGACGGCTGGGGCTGGCTCGGCTTCCTGTATCCCGACGGTTGTCTGAATGAATGACGGGATGGCGGTTACGGTGACTTCGTCACACGTAAACTTTTTCACCTCCATAATCTCATTCTCGGAATCGGCGTCGATGATGTCGTATTCAAGCACATCATCCCAAAGCATGCTGAACGACATGCCGCCGACGTATTTGTCCTCCACCAGTTCCGCTGTATCACGGCCAGCGCTGGTGTCGGGAAGGTCGATCTCGACTTTCACACCAACGTCGTCGGGCATGATGCGTAGCGTGTTGTTGTTGGTGCTACCAATGAGCATGCGGAAGTCGTGATGGAACAACGCATGCGACGGCGTGGCGAATTGAGCGCTGCCCGGGAGTAATCGCACTTTGTAATACCCCCGATCGCCCGACAGGACGTTCCAGAGGATCGGATATCCGGTGAGGGTAATCTTTTCCTCTCCCTCGGCCGCTTCAACACCCTTTGCGTCGAATTTCGCGCGATTGAGTTTGAATCGAGCATCGGCGGTAAACACGGCGCGGCGGTTTGTGCCGGTGTCCTTGAACTGCTTTGCGTTTTTCATGCTGCTGTCTCCAATTTGGGGTTGATGGCGTCAAGAATGATCTGGCGAAGCGGCTTGTGGTCTGTGTTGGCTGCTTTGGCACGAACGGCGGCGGCGTAACGCGTCCCTGCTCGGTCGGCGTCGAGGATGACGCCACGCGAGAAAAGCACCTTTACGACCGGGGAAAGGGCCTCGGCGACGTACGCGCCCTGCTGCTCCGCGAACACGTTGGCCCAAACGACCAAATCGGTCTTGCCGTTTTTGCTTTCGAAGGCCTTGGATGTCTTGTTTTCGACGCGGCCGATGACGTCTTCGATGATCGGATGGAGGTCCGCGAACTTATCGCCGCCCTTGTCGGCGGGTTTAGGCGGGTCTCCTGGCTTGGCAGTGCCGACAACCGGGAAGTTGACCGGGATCCGCAGCGCGTTCGCCGTTGGATCGTCGAGCGGCGACATTTCCAGCCGCGCCCGGCCCTCATTGGCGGTGATCAGCCCGCCGTTTACCAGCGCCAACGTCGTGTCCGTCTCCGTTTTGGTGTCGCCGCGCAGAAGTGAGGCCACGTCATAGCGCACGTAGTAACCGGCGGCCTGCTCGGCGTCGGTCAAGAGTTTGCCGGACAGCTCCTGCTCTGATTTCTCAATCCATGAGCAAAGGGAGTATTTCACCAGCTCCATCCCCATCAATTCCACATTTGCCCACGTCGCCTTGCTCATTTCGTAAACAACATGAGGCGGCACACCCAAAATACGGCACATGTCGACCACGCTGAACTGCCGCGACTCCAATAGCTGCGACTGCTCGGGGTTGATGGTGGTGTTTGACAGGTGCGCCCCGCCCGACAAAACCATCAGATCAGAACCATTGGGCGAGCTGATCCCACCGTGCCGGCTCTTTATGGCCGCCTGGATGGCGGCAACCTGATCATTTGTTGCTGTCGCGGGAACTTCGATCGCTCCGGCCATCTGCGTTCCACTGCGGAGATACCGGCCGGCGAACTTCTGCGTATTGCGGGCGAGGTCCAGCGCCTCGGCCATGAGGAAGATCAGCGGATAGCCGCACATCCCATCGAATCCCAGGCCCGGAAGATGATTCACCGATGAGGCCGGGAGGATGACCGATTTTTTTTCGTCGTTGTCGGGCGTGCCGCCTGCGACGTAGTACCACTGTTGGCCGAGATATCGAAAAGGCGTCACGCATTGCGGGTTGACGTTGTAGAGCCCTTTGACCGCGTTCGTCTTCTCATCCCGATCGATGTACTGATACCCGTTGCCGTGAATGATGGCGTGGGCCATGAACGTTTCAAACAAGACAAAGGGTGTCTGTAGATAGCTGTTCGCTTTGTGCTGGAGAATCTTGTTGAGCGGGTGCTTTGCCGGCTGACAACTGGGCCCGCGTTCGCGGTAGATCGCCTTGGGCAAGCTGGCCAACGTTTGGGCGAGGAAGTTTACACCCCGATAAAAGCTCGGAAGCGTCAGGACCGACCACTCGTTCACAATCCCGAGCGGGTTCGTGCTGGCGCTGCCGAAGAATGTGATCGTGGGGATTGATTGGTTGTCTGACATTTACGTCCTCACATGAAATAAACGGCCGGGGGTGCTGTGTTCGCTGTTGCCCGTGCTGCTGTTGCTGTCTTCCCGAATTTGAGTGCGTTGACGGCCATAACCGCCGCGACAACTGCATCAACCCGACCACGCGAGCGCCCTTTGACCACCCAAGCATTCTCCTGGTCGTCGGTTTTCACGGCGGCGCAACCGACCTGCCACGAAAAACAATCGTTCATCGGGTGCACGAGCTGCTTACTGACGACAAGCCGTTCCATTTCCCGCGTCGCCGGTGCCAAGCTCCAGCCCTGGCGAACCGTTTCAACCGGATAGCCTGCGTCGGTGAGGTTGGACAGGAGCGTTTGTTGGCCGGCGGGATCCGCCCCGATGGCGACAACGTCGACAATCCCGCACATTTCGATGATCCGCTTCTCAACAATGCGCAGGTCGATCGCTCCGCCGGGTGTCGCTTCCAAGAATCCCTGTTCGGCCCATAGCTGATAGGTGGCTTTGTCCTGCTTCTGGCGGCGTAGCGCCCCTTCAACGGTCGAATCCTGAGGGATGAAGATTTTCGGCCAGAGAAATATCTCGTTGTCGGCCTCTATGGCGGTGACGGCGGCGGTGGTGTCAACGGTGGATGAGAAGTCGATGCCCATTCCGGCCCGACAGCCTTTGAAATCCTCGATCTGGTATTTCCGCCCACACGTTTTCCACTGCTCCAGCGACAACCACGCCTTCGCGGCGAAAATCCATTGATTGAGGCTGAACTGGCGAAACTCCGCCATCAGCCGGGGGATGAGGAGGGCTTTTTGATAGTCGGTTTCGTAGTCCTCCATCCGGAGAGTGACGCCAAGATTGGGCGCGGCCATCTTCCATAGGCTGCGGTCGCTGATATCGGCGTCG
>JBBRHH010000425.1:0-5609 GCA_038222915.1 Tepidisphaerales bacterium | reverse complement strand
TCCGAAATTCAAAGGCCCGCGGCCGAAGGAATTTCCGTTTCAGGACGAGGAGATCAAGTCGGGGAAGATGACGGTGTCGAAGATGCTTGCGCGCTATCGGGAGCTCTACACGCCGGCCGCGGGGAGCCCGCTGATTGATACGGGGGATCCGGCCGACGGGGCGGGGACGGATATCGGCGCGGTGGGTGCGGGGAAAGCGGCGGAGGCGGATCGGTTTGGAAGATTCGGGAATTAATTTTAGAAAAGGTCCGATGTCCGCCAATACCATTCCCCTCGCCGACTTCCGCCGCCTGTTCGATGCTGGGCAGCCCCTGATCTTCCTCGATGTTCGAACGCCGGCCGAATATTCCGTGGTTCACGCACAAGGGGCCCGGCTCGTGCCTTTCGACGTGCTGGATCCGGCGGCGATCGCCAGCGCCCGCTCTGATCCGGCCGCTCCCATTTACGTCATCTGCGAGTCCGGAGGTCGAGCCGGCAAAGCCTGCGAACTGTTTGAAGCTGCCGGCGTTGTCCCTGTCTATTCCGTCGAAGGGGGCACGGCCGCGTGGGCAAAGGCGGGCCTTCCGGTTGTTCGCGGCAAATCCAAGGTCATCTCCCTGGAGCGCCAGGTGCGCATCGGCGCGGGCGCACTTGTGGTTGTTGGCGTGATCCTGGCCTGTGCGGTGCACCGCGTGTTTCTGGTTATTCCGGCGTTCGTCGGCGCTGGCCTGATCTTCGCGGGCGTCACCAACTATTGCGGCATGGGAATGGCTCTGGCGAAGATGCCTTGGAATCGTCGGTCGGAATAGAGCGCGGGCGGAAATCGATCTAATCCGGGCGCTATTTTGTTGGGCCGGCTTTTTTCCGGATGGATGCGAGCACATTGCAGAACAGGATGCCCTGGCCGATGGCGTCGGTGAGGGCCTGGTGATTGTGCGGCTGACTTTCGAACCAGGACTTGGGCATGTTGCGTTTTACGGATGCGCGGTATTCCGTTCCCAGCGCTGCCATGGCCAATGTTTTGATGTCGAGTGCGGAATGGGAGAACGGGCTCTCTCCCGTGAAGCGGATCAGATACCAGTAGACGAACATGAAATCGTAGGAGGCGGGGTAGCCGACGAAGACGGGTTTGCCAGGGAGCGATTTGATCCATGTGACGTACTCGGCCATTGCGACGGCCGGGTCGCGGCAATCGAGGCGGCAGGCGGCCCATGCTTCGGGTTGCGTTTCCCACCAGGCCATGGTTTTTGGATCACCTTTTGCGTCGGGGAGGAGATCGAGGTTGGCGGTGAAGGTGGAGACGAGGGTTTTGTCTTCGAGAAAGGCGGCGGATCCGAAGCTGAGCATGGAGTTGGGGCCGGGGATCGGGCCGTCGGCCTCGATGTCGGTGCTGATGTAGATTTCAGGCATGGTTCCCTCAATATCCGATGGTAAAGCGCTTGCCGATGTGGCGCGGTTTTTCGAGTTCGTCGATGAGCGCTACGGCGTAGTCTTCGGCTGAGATTCTGCTTTGGCCTTTTTCATCGACGATAAGCTTGTCGTCGCCGAGACGGAATGTTCCGGTGCGCGTGCCGGGCTCGATGATTGCGGCGGGGCTGAAATAGGTCCAATCGAGGCCAAACGCTTCGCGGCGGAGGACGTTCAAAGCTTCGCCGTGGGCTAATGCGACGGATTTCCAGGCGGACGGGAATTCGGGTGTGTCGACGAGCTGGACGCCCGGGGCGACTTCGAGGCTCCCGGCTCCGCCGACGACGATCAACCGGCGGAGGGCGTTTTGGGTGAGGCCGGCCATCAGGGCGCGGACGGATGCGACGAGGGAGTCGATGCCTTGATCGCCCGTTGCCAGGGGGGAGAAGGCGCTGACGACGGCGTCGTGGCCGGTGACGACGTAGGCGACGCTGGTTGCATCGAGCACGTCGGCTTTGGCCGCGAAGACGTTTGGTCCGCTGGTTACTTTGGATGGATCGCGCGCGATGGCGGTGACGCTGTGGCCGCGTGCGACGGCCTCGCGCAGGATACGCTGGCCGATCATTCCGGTTGCGCCGAACAGTGCGATTCGCATTACAACTCCCAGTTTCAAAATGAGTGGTTCAGGTTAATGATTGAAGGATCATTGTAGTCCCGCGCGGCGCGCCGGTTTGCGCTTATTCGCGCGGATCATCATTTGATCTTCCTGGAGCCGACGTTGCGGGGATAATTAACGTAATGTTTACTTTTCTCCACGGGTGCGTTTTCGTATACCTTGCGCCCATGACGACGCCGACACCGGATGCGGATGCGAAACTATTGAAGGAGGCGGCGGCGGTGCAGGCCGCGTTTGAGGATGGGCAATATCACCAGCCGCATACGTCGGACGAATTGACGGCCCGCAATGTCGATACCGTTGTCCGGCTTGAGCGCGAAGTGCGCGAGCGGCGCACGACGGGGGACACGATCATTGACGGCATCACAGCTTTCTGTGGATCGATGCCGTTTGTGTGGGTGCATGTTGTCTGGTTCACGGTGTGGATTGGGACCGATTTTCTGCGCGGCCACGCCTTCTTCGATCCGTTTCCGTACCAGTTGCTGACATTGGTCGTGTCGCTTGAAGCGATTCTGCTGTCGACGTTCATCCTGATCAGCCAGAACCGTGATGCCAGGCTGAACGACCGGCGAAATCATCTGGCGTTGCAGATCGCGCTGCTGTCGGAACAGGAGAACACCAAGATCCTGAAGATGCTCGACCGCATTGCGCATAAGCTGGACGCGGCTGACGAAAGCGACCCGACGATTCAGGTTCTTGAGGAATCGACGCGGCCGGAGCGGCTGGTCGAGCAAATCGACAAGGCGATGGACGCGGAGAAGGCACGGCATCACCATGAGTTTCATCTGCACATGCCGCATCTTCCCCATTTGCCGCACCTGCCGCATCGCAAGCCGCATGTTGAAGAGCCCAAGCCGCCGGCGGAGGGGTAATTTCCGAGGGCTTGCCGCTTCATGTCGGCTTCAGATTGGACCGGCTACGCTGGATGATTTCGGTGAAACCGGCACCGGGCGGGCAGCGTCCTGATCCGAAGCAGGTTCAACTCAACAAGAAGGCGCTGCTGGAGGCGCTCGGGAAATTTGGCGTTACCAATGAGAGGCTGGATGAGGTGTCTGACTTTTACCGATATCCGCCGGGCGATCGGGAACTTTGGAAACACGCCGACGCGGTGGTGAAGGCGACGGTTGTTGAGGGGAAGGTGACGGGTTTCCAGATTGAGAGTGGCGGGGCTGGATATACGACTATTCCGCAGGTAAGCGTGGCCGGTTTGGGCAAGATGGCGGTGAAAGTCACGCTTCATTTCGGCAGCGACCTTGCCAGGAATGGGTCGATTGAGTCGATCCAGCTTGCGCCCAACGCGACGACACAACCTTAAACAGGCTTTGGCCTCAACCTTTCGTGGGCAAGTAGTTGGATCTCCTACGAAGGCAAGCTTTTCGCGCGAAAACACCAGGCGAATTCTTCTCAAACCCGCGCAAAACCCGTCATCGGTTCTCATTGCGAGGGTCCGAGTTAAAAATGATTGTTATTTATTTCACACAATTGCATTCGCGTCTCGGGCTGTCGTATAACGGTCGACATACACATCTGTCTGCTGTGCCGATCTAGGCCTTCACCGCGCTTCCCGAGCGCAAGGAGATTCTGATGCCCACAGTCCGAGACGTTATTGCCCGCAAAGGGAGCAAAGTTCAAAGCATTGAGACAACCTCGACCGTGTTGGAAGCAACGCGCCTGATGAACCAGCACAAGATTGGTGCGCTGGTGGTGATGAACGGCGGCCACATTGTCGGCATGTTCACAGAGCGCGACGTGCTGAGTCGCGTGGTGGCGGCGCAGCAGTCGCCGGCCGACATGATGGTGGCCGACGCGATGACGGCGGATGTCATCTGCATTTCGCCCAATGAAGATCTGGACGACGTGAGCCGGATCATGAAAGACAGAAAGATCCGCCACATTCCAGTGCTGGATGACGACGGCGATCTGATGGGTCTGATTTCGATGGGCGATGTGAATGCGTTCCATGCTTCAGATCAGCAGCAGACGATTCACTTCCTGAACGAATATATATACGGGCGCGTATAGATTTGGCCGGGGGGGAGCGGTCGCTTATTCGACCTGGCTGACCACCTTCATTTTGCCATGCACGGCAGCGCCGACGCGCGGCTGACGGCGATCTGCATAGATGCGCCGGCGCGCCAGGTAGAGGAGTTCTTCACTGATGCGCCGATGCCGGCCGAGCATGTCCGCGAGGAGCGCGAGCGCGCCCATGAGGAAGGCAACGATGATCAGGGCGCCGGAGATGTAGACGAGGGACGTGAAGGGGCTGGTGCGCTGCTGGGTGATGTACCAGCCGCAGAGGAATGCACCCATCACAAATCCGATGAAGGCCAGGACGGCCGCGATGCCGCCGAAAAATTTCAGCGGCTGGATGTCGCGCATGGCGCGGAGGATGATGGGCAGCGAGTTGGTGGCGTATTTCAGGATGGACGAGGCGACGCGGCTTTTGCCGTGCTCGCGGACGCCGCGAACTTTCAGCGGCACCTCGACGATGCGCATGCCTTTCGAGAACAGATCGATGAAACATTCCTGGGTATAGGTGTATGTTCCGAAAAGCGTCAGCCGGTAGGCGGCCTCGCGGGAGAAGGCGCGGAAGCCGCAGGAGACGTCGGTGAACTCCTCGCCGCCGCAAACCCAGTTGATGAGCTGGGTGACAATCTTGTTGCCGTAGAATTTGACGACGGGCATTTCCGGCCAGAGGGCTGGATCGGCGAAGCGCGAACAGGTGACGAAGTCGGCGGAGTCGTCGATGATCGGCTGGATCAGTTTGGGGATATCTCCGGAGTTAAACTGCCCGTCGCCGTCGATGTTTACGATGATGTCGGCCTCGCGGCGCATGGCCCGTTCCAGGCCGGCGCGGAATACCGTGCCGAGGCCGCCGCCGCCCTTGAGGGTGATAACCATTGCGCCGGCGCTGATGGCTTCTTCCGGTGTGCGGTCCTTGGAACCATCATTGACGACGATGACTTCGACTTCGTCGATGCCGGGAATGTCGAGGGGTATGCCGCGAATCACCTGCGCGATCGTTTTTTCCTCATTGAGCGCAGGTATGGTGACAACAAGCTTCATGGGCCTTCCCGAGACGCGGATCAGCAGCGTTGGAGGGCGAATGTAGCAGTTTCGGGGGGGTGGACAAGGCGGGCAACGTGGCGGCCCTTGCTTATAATCGCCTGTGGAGATGTGAGGTTTTTCTTCGATGGGAATGGAAGGAGGCATATGAAGCCGGACGCTCAGGTCACCGTTTTGGAGTTGCAGGATCACTTCGCGGACTATCTTTGCAGAGTAGAAGAAGGCGAAGCAATCATCATTCTCAAGGAAGGACGCCCGTTCGCGAAGATTGTGCCACTTGCGACGCCGAAAGTGACCAATCGTCCCAAGCCAGGATCAATGGCGGGGACGGTGCAGATACTAGGCGAAATCACTGGCCCGGTTGTTTGACTCAAACGCGTTCACGCGGCTTCGGACTGCGAGAGCGACTCACGAATTTCATTGGAGCGGGACAGAAGGCTTTCGAGGTGGGTGCGCGCCGTGCGGATTGGCTCCGACAATT
>JBBRHH010000424.1:0-5615 GCA_038222915.1 Tepidisphaerales bacterium | reverse complement strand
CCAACAACCGCCTTAACGGACGCGTCTGTGCGCGACATTACACCATGTTAATTAAAATCGGTTATGAGTTGGTGTTCGACGTTCCAGTTGCAACGCCGATGCTGCTCATGCTCTATACGCATCCCTCACGCGATTCAACGGTGATGAAGCCCGGCCGGCTTCGCATTGACCCATTCGTGCCGATCAGTGATTACATTGATAATTTCGGCAATCGCGTTGGCCGAATCGTCGCGCCGGCGGGGAAGTTGCGGCTGTGGAACGATTCGATCGTTCATGACACCGGCGCAATCGATGAGGTGAATCCATACGCCCAGCAACTGCCGCTGGAACAGCTTCCCAATGACGTGATCCCATTCCTGCTGGGCAGTCGCTATTGCGAAGTGGATCGAATGAGCCAGATCGCCTGGAACCTTTTTGGCACCACGCCGCCCGGATGGTCACGCGTAAAGGCGATTGTCGATTGGACGCACAACCACGTGCAGTTCGGATACGCGTTCGCATCGCCAACCAAAACGGCCTTTGATGTTTACAACGATCGCCGCGGCGTCTGCCGCGATTTCATGCATCTGGCGATCACGCTGTGCCGCGCGATGAACATCCCCGCCCGCTATGCCACAGGATATCTGGGTGACATTGGCGTGCCGCCGTCGCCCGCGGCGATGGACTTCAGTGCCTGGTTTGAAGTCTACCTGGACGGCCGCTGGTATACGTGGGATGCGCGTCACAATATGCCGCGCATCGGCCGAGTGCTGATGGCCCGGGGGCGGGATGCAGTGGATGTGGCGCTGACGACTTCGTTCGGACCGACGCGGCTCGACAAGTTCGAGGTCTGGACCGACGAAGTGAACGAATCGGCGTTGTCGCCGGCGGTTTAGTTTCGGCGGTTTAATTTCTCAGCGTGGCTTCGATCTTGACGCGGCTTCCTCCGCCGTCAGCGACTTGCCGTAAATCGCCACATTGCGAATCGTGCCGTTCCATTTGGCCTTCATCGCGTAATTGTTGCCGAAGACCAACCGCGCCGGTTCCCAGTTTTTCAGATCTCCCGCCATGGTGTCGACGGCCGCCTGTTTTCCGTCCAGGTAAGCGATCAGCTCACCGGACTTGTAGGTCACCACAAGGTGCTGAGGCTTGTCGGTTACTTTGCAGAGCGCCGCGTGCGCTCCCTTTGGATTGGTGCTCGTGCGGAGCTCGAGCATGAGCTGATCTTTGTCCTGGCTGAGCGAAAAATTGGGGCCGCGGCCTTCGGTTGAAAATGTAACAAGCGAAGCCGGCGACGGCTGCTCCAGGTTGGCCGGAGCAACGACCGCCTCGATGGTGAATTGGCCGCTCTCGCGGCACTGATGCAAAAGCGCCTGGCACGATCCAAGATCCGCCAGAAATGCCCCGCCCGAGAGCATCATCGCGCCCTGTTCGCCCGACTTCGCACCGCCTGTCGGAGCGACTCGGCTGACGCGGGACTGTTTCCCATCATCGCTCTGAATTGCGACGGCTTTCGTGACATCGTCGCACACAAATATCTGGCCTTGCGCGTTGGAACGCGGCGGAGTAGGCGCCACTGCAAGAGCCGGCGCAGGCCGTCCCTTTTCCAACACCTGAATCACCTGCGCACCGCCAAAGTCCAGCTTGGCAATCCCGCCCAGGTGATTGATCAGATCGGTCTTGATGAACTCGCCGCTGTGAACGTCCAGCCATCGCACCTGATAGCTGCCGGCCGGCAGATCGAAGGCAACTGCATCCTGTGTTCGATGGAACAGATATTGTTTGCCCGACTCGACCAGCGCCTGTGCGCCCTTCACGCCAGTGTCCGGCCGAAGCTTCCAGAATTCACAGGTCTCGAAAAATGATTTCAAGATCCGCAGTTGGCGCCGCAGTCCCGGACCGCCTGCGCCCGGTTGTGTAATGGGATAGGGAAAGGTCCCGTCTTCGAAACCCGCAACAAATGAATAGTCCAATCCGCTATAGCCTGCGCCGCCAGTCATAAAAAAGTTCCATGCCTCCGTCGCGTACGTAGCGTCGAACGTGCCGCGAAAGCCAGTTTCGTCGTCGTTGATCGGATGATCCAGCGTGTAGTTCTGCGAAACACTTTCCGGTTCGGCATAGTGATAATTCAGAATCGAAATGCTCAGATAAACGTTGTCAACCTTGCCCCGGCCATTGGCGATGTTCTGCGCGATCAGGTGCGGGACCTTGAGGACCTTCTCGACTTCAAACAACACGTCCGCCATGTGATGCTGCCAGTCAAGCGTGACGCCGGCAAAGTATGGCTCGTTGCACACTTCGTAATAGACGTTGTCGAAGTCCTTTAGCTCTGTGGAAATTTTGCGCACAAGCGCTTCCTGGAATGGAAGAAGGCCGCCGCTTTTGTCCATGGTGTAGACTTCGGTATTCCGCACTTTTCCAACGCTGTTCACATTGTTCGCGGCATTCATCGGACTCAGCTTCCACTGGCTGTCGTCGTACATCGTGCAGAACAAGACGAGTTCGACGACGATTCCGCGCCGGCCGGCCTGCGCGACAAAATCCTTGAGCCGCTTGAAGTACGCATCGTCAAACTTGCTCAGGTCAAATTTTTCGCCGGAGCGTGTCCAGGGCGCGAGATATTTTCCCACTACCGGGGCAAGCGTATTGCGGGTGATGTTGAACGCGCCAGGCGGCTCGCAATAGACGCCGCTGAAAGTGCGGGTCAGGTTCATCCCGTCAGCTGCAAGCGTGTCCAGATACTTCACATAGTCGACGTCGACATTGAGAACCGACCCGTAATGCTCACCGGATGTCACGAGGATCGTGGGCTTGCCGCGAAAGAGGTAATAGTGCGGGTTTTCAGGCAACAGCGCAATGGGCTGGTTCTGCTGTGCCCCAGCCTCCAGGCACTGCAATGTTAACAAGGCTACTGCTATCAGTGATCGTTTCAACATAGATATCCAATCCGCCGGTCGTATAGAGTCACCGCATTCTTATGCTACTGTTGCAGGCATGCAAGCCGAGAGCGACATTGCGATCGTTGGAGCAGGGGCGGCCGGGCTGACCGCCGCGATCTTTGCCGCGCACGACGCCGCGCCGCGTACACGTGTCGTACTACTCGACGGAGCGAAGACGATCGGTGCGAAAATCCTCGTCGCCGGCGGCGGCCGTTGCAATGTGACGCACGAGCAGATCGAGCTATCAGATTACAACGGCTCCAAAAACATTGTTCGCAATGTCCTGGCAGCGTTCGACGAAGAAGCGACGGTTGCATGGTTCAAGTCGCTTGGCGTCACGTTGAAGCGAGAACCAACGGGAAAGCTCTTCCCAACCACCGACAATGCGCGGACAGTCCTGAACGCCCTCCTGTCGCGCTGTGCTGAGCTAGGCGTCGTCCTTCAGGCCGATCACCGTGTACAGGACATTCCTCCACTAAATGATGACGGCCTTTTCAAGATTCAGCACAGCCAGGGACTACTGGCGAGCCGTCGGCTCATCATGGCGACGGGTGGCCTGTCCCTTCCAAAAACGGGCAGCGACGGTGCGGGTTGGGAGATGGTGCGCCGACTTGGCCACACGGTGACGCCAACCTATCCGGCGCTGGTGCCACTCATCCTGGACGACGGGTTTTTTCATTCGCAGCTGTCAGGATTATCTCATGAGGCGGAGCTATCCACATTCGCCAATGGGAAACTCGTCGACCGGCGAACCGAGAGCCTGCTCTGGACGCACTTTGGCATCAGCGGGCCGGTGGTGATGGATGCGAGCCGGCATTGGGTGATCGCCCATGCGACCGCGACGGCGGAGATGCGGTGTAATTTTTTGCCGGGGCAGACTTTTGAAGCGGTGGAGAATAGGTTGCTGGCCGACACGCAAGCCCGGCCACGCGCAACGGCGGCCTCGCTTTTGTCCGGGCTGGTCCCCGATCGCCTTTCGAACACACTCCTCGCGCACGCCGGGATCGATCGCACCGTTCCGCTTGCCCATATCTCACGAGAGGCACGGCGTAAGCTTACGCACACGCTGACGGCGCTGCAGCTTCCGATTCTCCGCGACCGCGGCTGGAATTACGCCGAGGTTACGGCTGGCGGTGTGCCGCTGCAGGAGATCGATTATCGGACGATGGCTTCGCGAAAAATTCCCGGCCTCTACCTCGTTGGCGAGATGCTGGACTGCGACGGCCGGATCGGTGGATTCAATTTTCAATGGGCCTGGGCGACCGGCTACATCGCCGGAAAGGCTGCGGCTTCGGCACCAATAAAAGAGGGCCGCCCAAGTGGGCAGCCCTGAAGCAATTGTTGAGTGCGCTTGAAAATTAAGCGGCTTTCTTGTGCTTCTTGTGCTTCTTGTGATGTTTCTTCGCGTGGTGCTTGCCCTTGTGGGCCTTCTTTGTCTTCCCAGCCGCGGCTGCGACTGTCTTGCCCGCATGCCCTGCGGCAGACGCCATCGGGGCTGGCATCACCATCGCTGCGATGCAAATCAACGCGAGAATCCCAAATTTCCTAAGCCGAACCATATAATACTCCTCGAAAAAGCGAATGCTGTTTCGCGGAGAACCACATCTCCGCCACTGCATACACATACGCGCATCCACATTGGATTATTGCGAAGAATTTTGGAAGAAAACCCAGTTCGGACGGAACTCAGGGCAGCTTGGCAGCCAGGGAAACCTGGGCCTTGCTGTATTTTGGGTTGATCAGGTCGCGCACGATTAGATCCGCGATCGGCGACCCCCGCCCGGTCACCAGGTCATATCCCACCGTCGCAAAATAACCGTTATAGCCCTGGGTGATATCGTGGAAATCGCTCTGGGGAATGTTGTAGATCGCGTTGAGAGTCTGCGTCGGGCCGTCCAGCGATTTCATCCCCTTCAGCTCCCGGCCTTGATCGACAATGGCAATCAGAGCAGCCCATTGGGGCGATCCGGCACTCGTGCCGCCGACACTCTCCCAGCCGACATCGCCATTGGCGGGCGTCGAGTCGTAAATCGCAAAACCGGTACTCGGATCGGCGTCAAATGAGACGTCGGGTGCATGCGTATTTTCGTATTGGCCAAAGCCGCCGCCGCTGTTGATCCAGCCCGTCTCGCTTACATAGTTTCCCTGGGCGTCGACGTTCAGCGTTGTACCCGCGACGGCCACGACGTTTGGCGAAACAGCAGGCCAACCCGAAGGCGCGCCATCATCGCCGGATGCGGTGACGAAGGTAATTCCGCCGGGCTTCTGGTAGCCGCCGATGTGGCCGCGCGGCGTGGTCAGATGCGCATCAAATTCCGATTCGTACGGAAATTCACTCCCACCCCAGCTCATCGAGACCGCGACAACTCCCGGCTGTTTGCGGGCATAATCGATGGCGTCGAGCAGATCCGACGTGTTGCTCGTCCTGGCCTCCACGAGGAGGATGTGTGCCCGGGAAGCAATCGCATGGGCCCACTCCACGTCGAGCGATATTTCCTGTGCCCAGCCGGCGTCCACCGATACATGCCCGCCCATCTTCACCTTCGTTAACGAAAATTTCCGGTGATTGTCGGTGTCCGGCAGATTGAATTCTTTGTCGAACTTGCGCAGATCGGCCGCGATGTTCGGCGCGTCGTACGCGTCAATGATGGCAATGGTCTGTCCCGCGCCATTGCCGCGGATGGTGTTGTGATGGCT
>JBBRHH010000423.1:0-5620 GCA_038222915.1 Tepidisphaerales bacterium | reverse complement strand
ACTTCGCTCCTGCGTGCCTACGCGCCTTCGTGCCTCCCCTCTCCCCTCCCCAACTCTGCAATCCGCACTCTAAAATCTGCCTTCCGCGGCGCGGTCGGTTGGTGGTCGGTTAGTAGTCGTTTACTGGTCGGTCACAGGTCGATTGGTGGTCGGTTACTGGTCGGTTGGTGGTCGGTTAGTGGTCGGTTTGAAACGACCATCCAACGTTTACACCTCCGGCCAACCGACGCCCCACCAAACACTTACGCAAACTACACCACCTAAAACCGACATCCAACCCAATTGCGCGCACATTTCAGCGCCAAAAAGCGACAAGACCGCCTCCGCTATTGGACCTTGGGACTTGGACGTTTGTTGGCCATTGGGCCTTCGTCATTTCTTTTGG
The DNA here is from genome assembly GCA_038222915.1 of Tepidisphaerales bacterium. GTDB lineage: Bacteria > Planctomycetota > Phycisphaerae > Tepidisphaerales > Tepidisphaeraceae > JBBRHH01. The sequence goes on along the minus strand of JBBRHH010000423.1, from coordinate 5,235 downwards.
AATAAGCCCAGTTTCCCATCCCCCGCGACCAACGAACCCCCCTCCTCGCACGTTAACTCTGGAGAACCTATGCGGCCCGCAACGACAATATCATCCAGCTCGACACGTTTGATAAACGTAGTCGATCGACAGCCTATGCACACATCCCCCATCAAAACCTCGCGTCTCCTCCTGGCCCTCATCCTTCTCGCGGCCTTCACCCTCCCCACCCCCGCCGCGACACCCGCGGCCGCCCCCAAGTGGACGCGCGACGACGCCGCCCATCTCCTGCGCCGGGCTGGTTTCAGTGGCACTCCGCAACAGATTGATCGCCTCTTTGCCTACGGCCAATCGGCGGCCGTTGATTACTTCATCGACGGCAAGATCCCCGAAGGCCAGCAGCCGGTGTTCGCTCCGGCCGTTTTGAACAATTACGATCTTTCGAGCATGTCGGAAGGCAAGGCCGCCGCCAAGGCACGTGGGCCTGAGTTGCAGTCGCTACGTGCGTGGTGGATTGACCGGATGGCCCGCAGCGATCGGCCGCTGGAAGAGAAGATGACGCTGTTCTGGCATGGGCTGTTTTGCTCGGGCGTTAAGGAAACCAAGAGCCCCCTGCTGATGGCCACGCAGAACGCGCTCTTTCACAAGGAGGCGATGGGGAACTATCGCCGGCTTACGCACGAAATCGTTCATGACCCGGCCATGCTTCGCTATCTCAACGCCAACGAAAACACCAAGACCAAGCCCAACGAAAACCTGGCCCGCGAGCTGATGGAACTTTTCACCATGGGCGAAGGGAACGGCTACACCGAGAAAGACATCGGCGAGATCGCCAAGGCCCTGACCGGCGCAACCGGCGGCCCGAACGGCTATGCCTTCCGCCCCGCCCTCCACGACACCGAGGCCAAGACCATCTTTGGGCATACCGGCAACTACAAGCCCGACGATGTCGTCAACCTCATCTTCGACACCGGAAACCCCGCGAAATATCTGGCCCGGCGGCTCTGGCTGTTCTTTGGCTCGCCGGAGCCGGCCGACGCGGATCTTGCCCCCATCGTCGACGCGATCCAGAAAAACGACTGGGACCTGAAGCCGACGCTCCGTGCGCTCTTCAACAGTCCCGCTTTCTATGCCGAGAAGGCCCGCTTCGCCATTGTGCGCAGTCCGGCCGAGCTTGTCGTCTCGACGATGCGGAGCGTCGATGTCACGCCTTCACAGCCGATGCTTTTCGGAGCGGCCAACGCGCTCAACCAGATGAGCCAGGCGCTCTTTCAGCCGCCCAATGTGCGTGGGTGGCCGGGCGGGGAGCAGTGGATTACTTCGGCCACGCTTTACACGCGCTATAACACGATGCAGTCCATCCTGGAGGGGACGATCCGTGGCAACGCACGGCCGCCGGGAGCTAAGAATGGCAAGAAACCAGCCGAGCCCACCACGACCGTGCCGGCCGAGGCCGCCGACGCCGCGCCTGTCACACAAATCGAACCCGTCGTGATCGCACAATCTGACGCCGGTTCAGCAATCAACATCAAGAGCGAAACAAAACAGGACCAGGCGAAGGCCCGGCGGTTGGCCCGCAAGAACGCGGCCGGGCCCGCGACGGCCCCGACGACAAGCCTTCCTGCACTCGCTCGATCCAGCGGCCCGGTGTCCGTCGCCAAATTGTTTCCCGCCCTCCCCGCCACCCCCACCGCCCCCCCGACCGTGGACGCGGCGGTCAGCCGTTTTCTGCAACGGCCGTTCCCTGAGAAAAAGCGACAGGTGCTGATCGACGCACTCGGCAACGACCCGATCAAGATCGGGCAGGAAACTTCGGATGGCCATATTCGACAGATGATCGAACTGCTTATGAGCACTCCTGAGTATCAGCTCGAATGAAATGCTCCGATCCCCAATGAAGCCATGAACCAAACCAGCTAACCACGAGCTCACCATGTCGACCCCACTTTTTTCCCGTCGCCTGTTTCTTTCGCGAGGCGTTCAGCTTCTCAGCGTCGCCTCCACGCTTCCCACGTTCCTCGACCACAGCGCCCGTGTTTTGGCAGCGAGCTTCGCCGCCAATCCGCAAGGGGCTGGCAGGCCCAACCGTGTGCTGGTGGTGGTGCAACTGGCCGGCGGCAACGACGGGCTCAACACCGTCATCCCGTGGCGCAACGACGACTATTACAAGGCGCGGCCGCGTCTTGGTATTGCGAAGAAAGATGCGCTTCGCCTCACTGACGATCTTGCGGTGCATCCTCAGGCGACCGGCTTGAAAAAGCTCTACGATGAAGGGCTGCTTTCCGTTATCCAGGGCGTGGGTTATCCCAATCCGAACCGGTCGCACTTTCGCAGCACCGATATCTGGCAAACTGCTGAGCCCGAAGCGGCCGCGAAGCAGGGGTGGCTCGGCAAATACTTCGACGCGTGCTGCAACGGGCAGGACCCGGGTAAGGCAGCCGATTCCAAAGCAGCCGGCGCGGATCCCGCCAGCGCCATCGCGCTGGTTGCCGAACCGCCGCAGGCGCTGATGGGCCAGAAGTATCTCCCGCTGGTTTTCCGCAACCCGCAAAACCTCACGCACAACGAATCGGCCAACAACGCGAAGCTCCGCACCGCCTTCGAAAAACTCAACGATGGCGAAGATATGTCGATGAACGATGCCGACCATCAGATGGCCGGGAAGAAGCCGGATGAGACTTCCGAGTTTCTCGAGCGCTCGGCTCTTAACGCCCGTGTTTACGCAGACAAGATCAAGAAGACTGCGTCGAGCGTCAGCAACAAAGTTGCTTATCCAACGACTGGCCTTGCTTCGGATTTGAAGCTTGTCGCGCAGATGATCGCCGCCGGGCTGCCGACGCGCGTTTACTATGTCACGCTCGGCGGGTTCGACACTCACTCCAACCAGATCTCCCGCCACGGCATTCTCATGCAGGAGCTGGGCGGCGCGCTGGCCGCGTTCAACGAAGACTTAAAGGCGCTCGGTCACGTCGATCGCGTGACCACGATGACCTTCAGCGAGTTCGGCCGGCGCGTCAACGAAAACGGCGGCGCGGGCACCGATCACGGCGAGGCGTCGCCGATGTTCGTCATGGGCGGCGGGATCAAGGCGGGGATCTACGGAGAACTTCCCAACCTCGCCGCCGGCAAACTGCATCGCGGAGATCTCCCCTACTCCACCGACTTCCGACGGGTCTATGCCGGGATGCTGCACGACTGGCTTGGCGCGGACGATGTCAAGATTCTCGGCAAGAAGTTCGAGCGATTGGAGCTCTTCAAGAACGTTTGATTTGTGTCAACGATTGGCGGGAGGGACATCTGCGCGATCAGGGGAAATCACTTGCGGAACTGCTTGGTCGCCTCGATGTAGTGCACGTTGGCGTACCACACGAGGTTCATTCCCAGACGCATGGCCTGGGTGACAATGGCAGGCGGCTGATTGCCGTGGCCGGTCTTCCAGGCATCATTCAAATTGCCCGGATAATAAAACACCGCCCAGCGCCCATCGATCTTCATCCCCCGCGCACGCGAGCCGTCATGATGCCAGAGCGGCGGTGCGCCGTTGGGAAAGCGAAACGGCTGGCTGAAGATCGGATCGTCGTTGGAAATGTCGAGCAGTTCCCGCTCCGGCATCACCTTGGCAATGAACGACCGGAAAGCCCGGCCCCACTGGTCGCTGCCCGCGTCGGCGATGATCATCCCGCCGTCGGTCAGATACTGCCGGATCGTCTTCACATCCTCGCTGGAGAGGTTGATCACGCCGGCGGTGCCGGTGAAATATATGAACGGGGGCTGCAGTCCCTTTTTGAAATTGTGCAGGCCGCCCACCGGGATTGCCTCGGAGTGATCCGATGTTTTCAGCTTGCTGACTTTGCGGAATTCGTCCAGGAAATTTCCGTCTGCGCGGGTGTCGGCGTCCATGCCGTCGTTCCAGGCCGGGTCGTCGTATTGGAAGCGGATGAAGCGCACGAGGCCGTCCTTGGATCCGCCGGCGAAGCCGCCGCCCGAACCGGGACCTTTGCCGAAACCGCCCTGGCCCTCTCCGGCAAAGCCGCCGGCGTCTGTCGCCAGATCGACGTCGTTGGTGTCGGCGGTATAGATATTTTCGGTGACCTCGGCGACGTCGTTAGCAATCGACGAGTCGTCGATCGAGGGGACATAAAAGGAGATGGCGGAATTGGTGCGGCCAAATTGCTTGCGCTTGCGCGTCTTGGGCTGCGGGCGTTTCACCAGCTTTACAGCGACCTGCTGCTTGCTCTCGGCCCCATCGCCGCCCCCACCCCCACCGCCGCCACCGCCGCCGGGAATCAGGTAGGAATCGGCGCAGCCGCGGTACGAAATCGTAAACAGCACCACGATCAAAACGTGGGCAATGATGCTGATCCCCATGCTGCTGCGCCAGAGCGGATCGTTGGGCCGAACGTAGGTGCGCGCGAACTCCTCGGCGCTTTTGCTCGCATAATCTACCACTTCAGTTTTCTCGCTGGACGGTTGTTCCATGTCGCACGTGCATTACTTCAACGAGCTGTCGTCCAGGTGAAACCCTTCGTGCGTCGGCGTCTTGGGAATTTCATTTGGCTTGGCGGTCTCCGTCACCATTTTCACTACCGGATTGTCTTTCTTCTTTTCCATCATCGCCTTGTCGTCTGCGAGCGGATCGGCCGGCTTCGCGACGGGCTTTGTATCTGTCGAAGTTGCCGCCGGTGCGGGTTGCGTAGCCGCCGCGGCGTCGGCCTGTTCCGCCGCCTTTTCCCGCGCCGCTGCGCCGGCCGGATCAATCCAGCGATCGCGGACGTACGACACCGACGTCGCGCCGATCAGCACGATGTGCACGACTGCCGCCACGGCGCACCACATCAGGGTGTCGCGATTGGAGATGTCCTTGACCATCTTGTGCGCAGATTGCGGATTCAGATTTTTCAGAGGGTTGGCCATATTCGTTCCTTACTTCTTTACTTCGTGCATCACCGAGATGACCCCGCCGGCGTTGGCGATGGCTTCAAAGATCGGCTGATAGACTTTTCGCACCTGGTTCTTGTCGCACTTAAACCGCACTTCACAATCCTCGGACTTGGTCTTGCCCGAGAGCTTGTCCTTCAATCGGCTCTCCAGCGCATCGGGCGTATCCACCAGTTTGTCGTCGAGAAAAATCTGGTTGCTCGAATCCAGGACCACTGTGATGCTGCTCTTCACTTTCGCAGCCTTGGGTAGCTTCGGGAGCTGGACTGTCGTTCGATCGTGCATGAAGGTCGCGGCCAGCATGAAAAAGAAGATGAT
>JBBRHH010000422.1:0-5621 GCA_038222915.1 Tepidisphaerales bacterium | reverse complement strand
AAGCCCGGCGCTCCCGCACCAACCCTCCCCGAGCAGTGGACCGTCATCCAAACCCACGACACCGTCGTGCCGCCAAAAGACCTCGGCCTCAGCGAACAGCAGATCAAGCTCGGCCGCTACGCCCACACCATCCGCCGCGACAACAAAACCTGGGGCGACGTCCCCGCCGCCGACAACAAGGACGCCAGCCTCGCCCTCGCCCACCCCAGCGACTCCGTATCGTGCTACGCCTGCCACACTTCCTGGAACACAAGCTGCTTCGGATGCCATCTCCCCATGAAGGCAAACCAGAACAAGCCGATGCTCCACAACGAGGGCACCTGCACGCGCAATTACACCACCTACAACTATCAGACGGTCCGAGACGACATGTTCATGCTCGGTGTCGATTCCACCGTGAAGAAAAAGAAAGTCGTCCCTGTCCGCTCCGCCTGCGCGGTTCTGGTCAGCTCGCAGGACGCCAACCGCCAGTGGATCTATTCCCAGCAACAGACCGTCTCCGCCGAGGGATTCGCGGGGACCGCTTTCAGCCCGTATTTCCCTCACACCGTCCGGGCCACCGAAACCCGGCAGTGCGCCGACTGCCACATCTCCAGGGACAAAGACAACAACGCCATCATGGCCCAGCTCCTGATGCAGGGTACCAACGCAGTCAACTTCGTCGGCCGCTATGCCTGGGTCGGGCTTGGTGAAGGAGGCCTGGAAGCCGTCGCCGTCACCGAACGCGATGAACCCCAGGCCGTCATCGGCTCACGCCTCCACGAGCTCGCCTTCCCCGACTATTTCCGCAAGCACAAAGAGCACGGCCAAAAGCTCGCCGAATCCCATGAACACGCCGGCAACGTCCTCGATCTCCAACTCCGCGGCGAATACCTCTACGCCGCCTGCGGAGAAGGCGGCTTTGTCGCCTACGACGTCTCCGCTATCGACAACAAGGGCTTCAGCGAGCGGATTATCACTGCCCCCGTTTCTCCGCTCGGCCAGCGATTTTTCCTGAAAACCAGCTACGCCACCAGCGTTACCTCGCCTTCGACGATGGCCCTCGACCCCACCCGCGAACACCTCGCTGCCAACCAGGAAGGGCGCGTCCATCTCCTTTACGCCTACCTCTACGTCACCGATCGCGATGAAGGCCTCATTGTCGTCGGCAACCAGCTCAATGACAAAACCGACAAGCCCGGCGTCGCCACGCTTCTCGACGGCGATCCGCAGAATAACTTCCTCCGCCGCGCCGCCACTTACAACCCGCAAGGCCTCCTCCGCGGCGCACGCCACCTCGACCTCTACGGCCACTACGCCTTCGTAAGTTGCGACGCCGGCGTGGTCGTTCTCAATCTCGACAACCCCACCTCCCCCGTTCACGTGGCCACCCTCAGCCAGTTCAAGCATCCGCGTAAGGTCGCCTTCCAGTTCCAGTACGGCTTCGTCTGCGACGACGAAGGCGTCAAAGTCATCGACCTGATGAACCTCGATGGCCTCCTTCGCAACCTCACCCCCGAAGAAAAACAGCAGAATCTTCCGCTGGTGAAGAAGACCATTCACATCGCCGACCCGCGCGACATTGCTATCAGCCGCACCTACGCCTACGTCGCCGCCGGCCGGCAGGGCGTCGTCATCCTCGATATCGAAAAGCCCGAAGAGACCACCATCGACCGACCCTTCCTCGCTGACGAAGCCATGAAACGCGCCGGCGACAGCATCACCGATGCCACGGCGATCCGGATTGGCATGACGAACATCTCCATGTTCGCGTACGTTGCCGATGGCGTGAACGGCCTCCGCGTCCTCCAGCTCACCAGCGCCAACACTGCCGACCAGACCCCCGGCTTCATGGGCTACAGCCCCAAACCCAACCCGCGCCAAGTCGCCATCTACCCCACGAGGCATCCCGCGATCGCGCTGAGCAAAGGCCTCGAACGCGACCGGGCCGTTGACGAATCAGGGCACCAGCTCTCGGTCTTCGGCCGACGCGGCGCTCGGCCCTTCAACCTCGAAGAACAACAACGCCTCTACCTGATGACGGTCCTGGGCGAGTCCACACGAAAGCTCTACTCGGTAACCAATGAGCCCACACCCGAAATGTCAGAAGTAAAACCCGCCGGCGACAGCACTGAAACCCCTCCTTCCGCAACCACGAAACCAACGGGCGGCCACAAGTTCGGCCCGAAGCGATAAACTATTTTGGTGGAAACAAGTCACTCAGCACGCAACTGAAACCGGCCAGCGGTCCACGCCCTTCAACCTTTTGATCCCCTTCAAGATGCAGGATCGACGCGCCTTTCCGGTGGACGTGCAGCGATTGCGTGTTGGGATAGATCACCCAAACCTCATCAAATCCGTTGCTCAGATAGAGCGCGACCTTGTCCTCGACTTCGTATGCAAGATCGTTCGGAGAAACAACCTCTATAACCAGATTTGCAGGAACGGTAATGTATCCCTCTGGAATGCGTTCATCCGTAAGCCGGCCTTTGGCAATGAAGGATACGTCTGCACGTCGACCAGTATTGGGATTGCCAAAACAACGATACGTGCTTTCGGCTCCAAAGACGTGCCCCGCGCCGGTTTGTTTGCAGAAGTAACCAATTGCAATAATGATTTGTGCCGCGACATAGTCAGAGAGCGCCCCCATACTCTTCCTTTCTGTCAGACCGCCATCAACCAGTTCGAATCCAACAGAGTCGGGCATGGCCATGAACTCATCAATGGTCCATGGCTTTGGACGAGGTTTTGAGAGCAGCGTTGTCATACAGCAACTCCTTGACCCTCAAGTATAGCATGCGATCCATCGTGAATCGCGCGGGCATCAATCCTACTTCGGCATCTTTGCCGCGGCCGCGGACAGGGCTTTGGTGTAGTCCGGATCTACCTTTTTGTCGTCCAGTGATTTGAAGAGGCCGGCGATTATGTCGCTTGTCGCTTTCACTTCGGCGTCGGCCACTTTCTTCCCGCTTGCATAGGCCAGGTAGAGCGTGTTGATTGCCAGGGCCTGCTGTTCCACGCCGTGCAGGCCGTTGTCCTTTGCCAGCGTTGCGTCGGCGGCGATTGCCGCGAGCACCTTGGTCACTGAGGCCGGGTCTTTGTCCGGATCGTATGCTCCGACGATCGGGGCGAGTTTGTCGGCCATGGCTGCGATCGCGGTTGCGCTTGCGGCCACGTCCTTGCCGCTGGCGGCTTTCATGGCTGCGCTCAGCTTGGCTACGGCCGCGTCCATGCCTGCCGCGTCACCGGCGACGGCCTTGGCCGCCAGGAGTTGCTTGAATACGCCGTAGTGGCCCATGGCCTGTTCGTAGGCGTCTTTCAGGCTGTCGGCGGGCGCTCCACCCGCGCCGCGGGCTGCCAGCTGCGTCATGGCGTCGCGCAGGCAGATGACCTGGCCGGCGGCCCAGAGCTTGGCGCCGAAATAACCGCCTGGATCGCGCCAGTGGTTGGACAGGTTTTCAAAGTTCTTGAAGTCTGAGTAATAGGCGAGCTCGAAAATCGGCTGTGGATGGCCGGCCTTTACCAAGTCATCGTCGATGGCGAGATGGCAGGTTACGCACTTTTCGGCGCGGGCCACCACCGGCTTGGTGTCATACAGCCCATGGGTCTTGAGCAGGCCATCGTGATCGAGTTTCTTGCGCTCGCCGTCCAGCCAACCCACCTTCGAGTGCACCTTGAAATACTTTTCGCTGGGGCCATGGCAGGCATCGCAGCTCACGCCTTCCTTCAGCGTGAGCATTTCGCCGGCCGGGCCGGCTTCCTTTAACGTCTCGGGCACGTTCAACGCATGACACCCGAGGCAGCGCTCGCTCTTGGCGGCGTCGGCGATCTTCAGGTTCTTGGCGATGTCGCCAAACTTCGGGTCCTTTTTCACGTCCGGCTTCACCAGCGACGTAAACGTCATCCGGTGCGGGTCGCTGCTTTTCCAGATGGTCAGCTCGATCCCCGATTGTGCCGGCGGCGCAGCAGCGGCGGCCTTTGAGTGGCAGTTGCTGCCCTGGCAGGACATGGCTGCACTGAATTTCAGGTTTCCCGAGCCGAATTTCGCAACCGGATTGATGGTGAGCTTATCGGCGGCAGTGGCCGACCGGAGCCAGAGGGGGATGAGACCGAGCGAGGCGAAGGCCACTATTCCCAGAATCTTCCCGATGCTCCGACGTGTTGCAGGAACCATAAGTTACCTCATACCGAGAGTGAAGGACGTGACTGGGGGACAGTACAACTTGCGCGCATAAATTTGTCAATCAGCGATCCCATGGACGTATCGGCCAAAAGCGTGGGACGTCGGAGGGGCGGGGGGCCGGGGCCGGGCGCTGGGTGCCAAGTGGGCGGGTTTGGGGAGGGGCGATGGGGGGGGGAATGACCAAGGCCCAATGGCCAACAAAAGGCCAAATCCCAAGGACCCAACTGGAGGTGTTTTTGTGGTTTTGATGCTGCGCAGTTTTTTGTTTTGGCGCTGGTGGAAAGGGTGGCGGGGAATGCAACTAATTGTCTGGGCGGTGTTTGGGTTCTGGGCCGACTGTGCTGCAAGGCAAAAAAACCGACCCCAAACCGACATAGAACCGACCCTGAAGTGTCCCTCAAACGACCCTGAACCGACATGGAACCGACCGTTTTTGACCCTGAACCGACCCTGTTTCGACGGGGTCCTGAGGACTGAGTGTCGGGTGCTGAGTGGTGTAAAAAATGCGCGCAATTGAGTTGGATGTCGGGTGCTTGAGACTGGAAACTGGAGACTGGGTTGGCGGTTGGTCGTTGCAAACCGACCACTAACCGACCACCAACCGACCTGTAACCGACCACCAATCGACCACTAACTGACCTGTGACCGACCAGCAAACGACTACTAACCGACCACCAACCGACCGCGCGGGGGAACGCAGATTTCAGAGCGCAGAAGGCAGAATGGCCGGACGGGAATGACCAAGATCCGATGGCCGACGAAGGGAGAATGACCAGGGTCGGGTCGTTTGACGAGTGTAAGACATTGGAAGAAGGAGGGGAAGAAGAGGGATTCTCGCGCAAAGGCGCAGAGGCGCGGAGAAGAGAACATGCGGGTGCGGAGGTGGAGCGATCGGGGGTGCGAAGCGTGCGCAAAATTGTGTTTGGGCTGCATGGAATTTTGGGTGGTGAATTCAAGTGTTGGTGCGGCCGATGTTTGTGATTGAGGCGAAGTTTTTTCCTGGTCGAAAAACCGACCCTAAAGCGGTATCGAAGGGGGCCTCCAACCTCCCTCGAATCTCCCCAAACCGACGGTGAACCTCCCCGTTTTGACCCTCGAATCTCCCCCTTCCGACCGGGTGCTGAGGACTGAGTGCCGGGTGCTGAGAAGAATGCGAAATGCGGCCGGGGATTTCGGGCTGGCCGTGGGTTGATTTGGCTGGGCTGGTTGATGATTCCCCGCATGGATTGGCCCTCCTGATCCGGCTGACTTTTCAGTGCTTTCTCATACCGAACATAATACTATCATGGGGGGGGCCGGTGTCAAGGAGAATTTTGGGTTGGGCGGAGATTTTGTTGATTGTGCGGGATTACGCTACGGATCGGACCGGCGTGAACAAATGGGGGTGTGGGTTGGATCATGGTTGTTGAAGCAACCACGCCGCGCCCGAGGGTGCGTGAGGGTTGCTCGGTTCTGGCGA
>JBBRHH010000421.1:0-5639 GCA_038222915.1 Tepidisphaerales bacterium | reverse complement strand
GAAGACCTCCGTTGTTGGTTGAACATCGTTCTGATTAAGCAATGTTCTACCTCACGGAGGTCTTTTTTCACCAGACAACTAACGATAAGGATCGCTGAATTCGTAGATTACAGCGGCGCGCCTGGCCGGTTACACCCAAATCAAAAAAGATCGCGCCATCCACGCCCAAAAATAATCAAATTTCCATTGACACCCCCTCCCCACCAAGATAGCATGATGTTAAGTATAAAATATCAGGAGGCAAAGCAGCAGGAGGGACCATCCAATGCAGGGAACCATCCACCACGCAAAAGGCCAAAGCGCCAAAACCCCAGGCCCGCTCTCCGCGCATTCCTCAGCAACTCAGCGTCTCCGCGCTGACTCTTCGCCCCTCTTCCTCCTCCGGTTTCCAGTCGCCCGTTTCAAGTCTCAAGCACGTCGTCGCGTGGCCTGTCTTGAGCCCGGCACAACAAGTCGAAAGGGGGCGATTCGAGGGTCAAACTGGGGAGATTTTACGTCGCTTTGGGGAGATTCGAGGGAGGTTGGAGGCCCCCTTCGATACCGCTTTAGGGTCGCTTTTTTGACCACAAATAATCTTCCCGTCGATCGCAAACATCAGCCAGACCAACACTTGAATTCCCCACCCACCATTTCGAGCAGCCCAAACACAATTTTGCGCACAGATCGCACCCCGATAACCACAACTCCGCACCTGTCGCCTCTCCTCCACGCCTCTGCGCCATTGCGCGAGAATCCCTCTTCCTCCCCTTCGTCGCTCTTCCCTCCCTCGCTTACATCGCTCACTCCAATTCCCCGCTCCCAAAACGACCCAACCTTGGTCATTGGGACTTGGTGCTTTGTTGGCCATTGGGCCTTGGTCATTTCCCCCGCTTCCCTCCCCAACCTCGGTGATTGCGACTTGTTCCTTTGTTGGCCATTGAGCCTTGGTCATTCCCCGCTCCCCTCCGTGCCCGCGTGTCTCCCCCCCGCTCCTCAGCACTCAACAAACCGGCGTCGCTTGTGTGTCGATTGTGTGCCCGTTATGTGTTGGTTCTATGTCGGTTCATGGTCGGTTGTGTGTCGGTTATGTGTCCATTGTGTGTCGGTTTATGGTCGGTTTTCGACGACCAGTCGCCGCCCATACGTCATTCCAATCATTTACCAAACAAGTACTTGCGAAAATCCAACACCTCAAAACCGACGCCCAACTCAAATTTTGCGCAACTTTTCGCCCCGCATCACCAGGGTTTGTTAGTACCATGCACTGCCTGACTCACGGAAAAATAACCATGCGAATGCTCCCCATCATCTCCGCCCTCTTCGCCTCAATCACCTGCGCCACCACCCAGGCCGACCCCTGGAAGCCCGCCCCAACCAAGCTCACCACCCCCTGGTCCAAAGACGTTTCCCCCGAAAACGCCCTCCCCGGATACCCCCGCCCCCAACTCGTCCGCCCCGCCTGGACCAACCTGAACGGCCTCTGGGACTACGCCATGGCCGAAGCCAAAAACCCCCAGCCCGAAAAATATCAGGGCCAGATCCTCGTCCCCTTCCCCGTCGAGTCAGGTCTCTCCGGCGTCAAGAAATTCCTCTACCCCACCAACCGCCTCTGGTATCACCGCACCTTCGAAACCCCCGCCAACCTGCAGGACAAACGCCTCCTCCTCCATTTCGGCGGCGTTGACTGGAACACCACCGTCTTCGTCAACGGCAAGGAACTCGGCAACCACAAAGGCGGCTTCGACGCCTTCACCTTCGACATCACCGACGCCCTCAAGCCGTCCGGCCCCCAGGAACTCATCGTCGCCGTTATCGACAAAACCGGCGGCGACAACGAAGCCAAAGGCAAGCAAGTCGGCATGGTCGACGGCGAAGGCACCCTCGCCTATTCCTGCTCCTCAGGCATCTGGCAAACCGTCTGGCTCGAACCCGTCCCAAAGTCCTTCATCGCCGATCTGAAAATCACCCCCGACGTCGACGCCGGTAAACTAAGCGTCACCACCAACGGCGCAGCCACCCTCGACACCCAGCGCGTCGAGGTCATCGCGACAAGCGGCGGAAAAGAAATCGCCAAAGCCACCGGCAAGGTCGGCGAGTCACTCTCCCTCCCCATACCAAACGCCCACCTTTGGTCGCCCGAAGACCCCTTCCTCTACGAACTGAAAGTAACCCTTAAGCAGGACGACAAGGAGATCGACGCCGTCACCAGCTACTTCGCCATGCGCAAAATCTCCATCGCCAAAGACGAAAAAGGCATCCCGCGCACCATGCTCAACAACAAATTCGTCTTCCATGTTGGACCGCTCGACCAAGGCTACTGGCCCGACGGCGTCTACACCGCCCCCACCGACGCTGCCCTCCGCTACGACCTGGAGATGACCAAAAAGCTCGGCTGCAACGCCACCCGCAAGCACATGAAGATCGAGCCCGATCGCTGGTACTACTGGGCCGACAAACTAGGCCTCATGGTCTGGCAGGACATGCCCGGCGCTCACGCCGAAAAATCCGCCGAGGCCACAAAACAGTTCGAAGGCGAGCTCAAGGCCATGGTCGAGTCTCATTACAATCACCCCTGCATCGTCATGTGGATTCCCTTCAACGAAGGCTGGGGCCAGTACGACACCCAGCGCATCGCCAACTGGATCAAAGAGCTCGATCCCACCCGCATGATCAACGGCGCAAGCGGCGGCCTCCCGCCCGAGTTCGGCGAAGTCCATGACAGCCACGCCTACTACGAACCCACCGCCCAGAAATCCGATGGCCAGCGCGTCGAAGTCAACGGCGAGTTCGGCGGCCGCGCCCTCCTCATCCCAGGTCACACCGTCACTCAGAAAATCTTCGGCCACCCCGGCGGCACAATCCTCGGCTCCCCCTGGGAAGCCACCCAGCAATACTGCCGCCTCGCCCGCGTCGGCTGGTCCGAACGCGACAAAGGCCTCTGCGGAATCATCTACACTCAGCTCACCGACATCGAAGGCGAATGCAACGGTTGGATCACCTACGATCGCGCTGTAGTCAAAGTCGATGTCGATCGCGTCGCCGCCGCCAACCGCGGCGAGCCTGCCCCGCCCAAAAAATTCAAAGTCCTCTCCCCCACCGGCGACAAAACCCCCGTCACCTGGCGTCACATCCTCGAGCAACCGGCCGATGGCTGGGAAAAACCGGACTTCGACGATTCTGCATGGAAAGAAGCCCCTTCCCCCTTCAGCCAGGAATCCACCCAGCACGCTATCCCCCACACAAGATGGACCGGCACCGACATCTGGCTCCGCCACGCCTTCACGCTCGACGACGAAAAGCTGCACTGGCCCCAACTCATCATGTATCACAACGAGCGCGTCGAGGTTTACATCAACGGCGTCCTCGCCGCCTCCCGCTCCGGCCTCACCATCAACTACGAAGAATTCGAAATGACCCCCGAATCCCAGGCCGCCCTAAAGCCCGGCCGCAACGTAATCGCCGTCCACTGCGTCTACAAAAAAGGCGGCGCAGGCATCGACGTAGCCGTGGTCGACCGCCTCGACGGCAAGTAAACCCGGCATCCACGCCATGTTCTTTGACAAGTGAATATCAGTGTCCCGCCACCGGGAGCAGTTTTATGATGCGGCGTTGGCCAGCAACCCCTCGGCACGCGACGAGCCCACGCGAAACCTCAGCATCGCCAGGAACGTCAGGCCGACGAATGCCGCCAGAACGGCCAGTTGCGCAATCGCAAACGCCGGCTCCGACTGCGTTGGCGCCAACCGATGAAGCGCCGGTATCTTCAGAAACGACTGGAATACCAGCACGAATACGCATGCCCTCTACCTCCGGCTGTCCAACGCCCCCGATGACATGGCCCGAACAATACCTCAGCGATAAATTATTTGGGCGCAGCCACCTCCACAATCAACACCGTCGCACCACCCACCAGATGTTCGGGCTTCCCCATCGCCTTCGCCTTCGGATCATCCGTGCTCGGCCACCCCGCAACGTTCGTCGCTCCCTCCAACTTGACCTCATACATCCCATCCTTCGCGTCGATCGCCTTGCGGTGGTTGTAACGGTCAACCAGCGTCGCGTGAGCAGCCTTCGCCGGTAGCTGAACGGTGATGCCCTTGTCCGTATCGGCGAACGCCATCAAAACCCGTCGCTGCCCATTGCCCGCCGTCATCTCAAACGCGTTGTACCCCGTCTGCCAAGTCGGCTTATACGGCGAGTTCCCATCCACCAGCCCAACTCCGGCATTCCCATGCAATTGCTTAATGCTGGTCATACTCCCCAGTTCCTTTGCCAGAACATCCCGATACGTCACCAGCACCGGCTTTGGCTTGGCCGGCACCTCGTGATAAAGCCCAAGCCCGTTCGAATCGTCTAACTGAAAATGGAAAAACTTCTGCACCCCCGCCAACTCTCCCCACGCGAACGACTGCAAAAGGTAATCCGCATATTCCTCTTCAGTCCCGCCAAACAAACCCACTTTATCCGGGAATCCCATCTCGGTAACCCAGATCGGCTTTGTCTTCCCTTCCTCGCCCAGGTAATCAACCATCAGCTTCCGGTCGATGGCGGCATAGTCATACAGATCGCTCGCACGACTGTACGAATGCTGGTTCATCACATCAAAATAATAATGATTCGCCTTGGTATCCGGGTCTTTCACGCACTCCTTGAGATAATCCTCAAAGAAGCATTCCTGCGGCGGCGCAGGCGAAGGCGCATTGAGATTATGTGTCTTAAGGTAACCCTCAGCCGTTCCGTAGCACTGCCCCGCAAACACAACCCGGCAAGTCGGGTCGGCCGCCTTCGCCGACAAATAACACGACTTCTGCACCAGAAAGAAATCCTTCCCATTCCCGATAAAGAACGCATGTCCCGGAAGATCCGGTTCATTCCAACTCTCCCAGTCTTTGCACACATCCTTGTAGCGCCGCACCGTTTCATAAACGAAATGGCCATACAAATTCTTCGGATCAGAAGTTGGCGTAACGTCAAGCCCGCGCGGCCGCCCCGATATCGAATTCGGCCCCTTCGGCGCACCTGGCTCAGCGGCCCATTCCGGGCAATATCCAAAGATCGGAAGAAACTGAAGCTCCGGATACTTCCCACGAAGCCGCCGCAGGCTGTCATATTCTGACCAGTTCCATTTGTCTGGATCATTCCCCGCCACCTTCCGAGCCGCCGCAAACGAACTATCCACCCGCACCGTCCGCGCTCCCGCATCCAGCAAGGCGATCGGATAGTCCTTGTTGCTCCAGAATCCGCCGTTCGAACACATCGCCAGCGGATACTCCGGCTGAGTCGCCGGTGCCGCCGCAAGCGAGATGCCCTTCTGACCAATCACGATCAGCAACGCGAGAACACAATACAATATTCCGATCCGTCTTTTCATATAGATCCCTCACGATTCTCTGTCCAAAACGTCACTCAACTGCCCCATTTCTAACATAGATCGTGGCTGACGTTGAAGGACGCCGCCTCGTCACGTGATTGACACAAATGCAACGGTATGGATATCGTGTGACAAGGCTTCCCACCGCTTGGAGCAAAATGCGCGAATTCTTCAGCATCGATCGCCTCGAAAGACGCCAATTATTCTCGGCTGCTCCCGTTCCCCCTATGTATTCGCAGGAAAACATCCTGCCGATGGTTGCGTCCGTCCAGCCACACGTTGTAAGAAA
>JBBRHH010000420.1:0-5656 GCA_038222915.1 Tepidisphaerales bacterium | reverse complement strand
GGGCCGTCTTCCAGGCGCTGGCGTCGAAACCAGTCTTGTTCCAGCCTTCGGCCGGCTTTTCGGAAAATACCCATGTTCCGGTGTCGGCGCGGGCGGTCGGAACAATCACTTTTACATTTGGGGTGAGCGGAGTCGTTTCGTGACTAGCGGCGAGGGCATCGAGGTCGAGTTTGAGAACTGCGCGATCGGCGGTGAAGAGGCCGTCGATACTGGATTCGTCGTCGGTGAGTTGCTTGTAGATGGCGGTGCCTGGACCGGGTTTATCATTCGACGCAGAAACACTCGTCCAGAATTTCAGGAAGGATGCAGTGACATCGCTTGAGCGTGTTGTGATGTCGGATTTGGTCGTAACGCTGTGCTTGGGCAGGAGGAGGGAGTCGCCATTGGCGACGACGATGTTTGCCGGAGTCGTGGAGCCCAATTCGATTGCGGGGCGCGATGGATCGATTTTCCGGAGCAGTTCGGCATCGGCCGCGGATTCAACGACCCATGTGACGATGGATGGGTGATGGCCGCGGCTTTGCACCAGACGGCGGAGTTCGAGTTCACGCTCGGCCTGGTTGTGGGCCGAGCCTGTGGGGAGATCCTGCCAGACGAGGATGCCCAGACGATCACACATGAAATACCAGATATCCGGTTCAACTTTGCCGGATTTTCGAACCATGTTGAAGCCGAGCTGTTTGATGCCTTCGATGTCTTTTCGCAGCGCGGCTTCGGTCGGGGCGGTTGCGCCGCCTTCGGGCCAGCGGCCGGTGTCGATGACACCAGCCTGTAGGATGAACTTGTCGTTGAACAGGATGCGGTCGTCTTTGCCGAGGGCGATTTTCCGCATTCCGAAGTAACTGTTTACTTCATCCAATCGCCGGTCGGCGCGGCGGAGCTGAACCCGCAATGTGTACTGGAACGGATCTTCGGTTGACCAGAGTTTTGGTTTGGGAATCGGTAGCGTGAGAGTATCGCCGGCCTTCCCGCTGACACGCCCCACTTCCTCCCCACGATCGAGCACTACTGCTTCGATGTATTGGTTGTCTCCTTCGCCGATGATCTGGGCGGCGAGCTTAACCTGTCCCGCGTCGACATTGGGGGTGACGGTGAGATTTTCGATCCGCTCGGCGGGCATCGGCTCGATCCAGACGGTCTGCCAGATGCCATCATGCGTGTGCCGGCCGGCCGGCGGAGTTACGGAGATAGCCAACTCCTGCGGTGAGTCGACCGGGGGCTTGAGGGCATCGGAGACATCAACGCTGAATGAATCTTCGCCGCCGCGATGCCGGGCGACTTCCTTGCCGTTGAGGTAAACAATCGCGTCGTCGTCGATCGCGTTGAAATGGATCATGGCGCGGCGTTTGGGAATTTCCCAATGTTTCGGAACTGCGATTGACCGGCGGTACCACGCCGTTTCGCCCGCGGCCAGCGGGGTTGGAATGCGCGAGGCCGCGGTGCCAATGGGGAATGGGACCACGATTTTTTCGTTGAATTCTGTCGGAACGGCCGCAACGTCTTTTGCGATGCGGGCGAAGTCCCAGAGCCCGGTGAGGAAGATGCCGTCCGGGCGGCACATCTGTGGGCGCGGGTAGCACTCCTGCCAAAAATTGTCGCCCTTGGTGACGATATTCCCCGCCCAGCGCGTTTGGATTTGAGGGTGGTCGGCGGGTTGCTCGGCCTGAGATAAATGCGGAACCAGAAGAAAGAGGACGCTGAGAAGAAACTGAAACGCCTTCCGCATAATTGTACCTCGTCGCGCCTGTTCCTGCTGATCGAAATGGATGTCCACTTGCAGTGGTAGTACGCGACGGGCAGTTGTCCGTTGGCTATTTGTCACCGCGCCCCCCACCTCTATAATGTTTTATGAGCTTCGGAACGAAAGGAAACAGCTAGTGTCATCGGCCACCGCCATCGATCCCACCGCACCGCTTCTAGGCGGGCACCACCATTTTTTATTTCGCCGCCTGCATTCTCTGACGGGCATTGTTTTCGGCGGATATCTGATTGTTCACCTCATCGTTAACGCAACGCTTGCCCAGGCGGGAACGGTCTATCAGGACCAGGTCAACAAGATCCACAGCCTACCATGGCTCGCGGTTGTTGAGTGGACGCTGATCTACATCCCGATCCTCTATCACACGGTTTACGGCGTGTGGATTTTCTTTACCGGTATGCCGAACAACAGCGCGTATCCGTATGGCAAGAATTGGTTTTATCTGTTGCAACGGCTGAGCGGTTTGTACATCGTGTTGTTCCTGCTCTTTCACGTTTTGAGCTTGAAGTACGGCATCTTTGGAAAGTCGCTGGGCTTTGATCCTGAACACGCCACGCGGACGATCGTCGAGCATCTGCATTTTAATCCGCTGATCAGTTGGATCATTTATCCGCTGGGCATTTTCGCGTCGGCCTATCACACGGCGAACGGTTTCTGGACAGCCGCCATCACGTGGGGTCTTACCATCAGCGCCGGCGCTCAGCGACGGTGGGGATTTGTCTGCCTCGGACTGTTTGCCGTGCTGTTTCTGGCGGGCATGATTGCACTCATTGCCGCGGCAAGTCAGCCGGTGACCTGAATCGCACGAGGAACACCGAATTGATTTTGGATAAACAGCGAACTCAGAGATAGATCATGTCAACCAAGAAAAGCGTAATCGTTGTCGGCGGCGGATTGGCCGGCCTTTCATGCAGCATCAAGCTTGCGGAGGAGGGCGTCGACGTTGTCCTCTTTTCGATGGTGCCTGTGAAACGTAGCCATAGCGTTTGCGCGCAGGGTGGGATCAATGCGTGCAATGAAATTGCCCGGCAGCAGGGATTCAGCGAGTGGGCACATTTTGAAGAGACGGCGTTGGGTGGAGATTTTCTTGCGGATCAGCCGCCACTGCTGGAGATGGCGAACTGGGCACCGAAGATTATCGACTTGCTGGATCGGATGGGCGTGCCGTTCAATCGCACTCCCGAAGGACAACGGGCGTTGCGGCTTTTTGGCGGATCGCTTTTCAAACGAACATTTTTTGCGGGCGCGACGACGGGGCAGCAGCTTCTCTATGCATTGGATGAGCAGACGCGCCGGTGGGAGGACGAGGGGAAGGTTAAGAAGTATGAGTTCTGGGAATTTCTTTGGCCGGTGATTCATGAAGGGCCGAATGGTCCGCAGTGCGTTGGAATTGTGGCGCAGGACATGCGCACGATGGAGATCAAATCGTTTCGCGCGGATGCGGTCGTCATGGCGACGGGTGGAAATGGGCTGGTGTTTGGCAAGTCGACCATGTCGGTCATTTGCACGGGCGGCGCGGCGAGCCGTTGCTATCAGGCCGGGGCGATTTATGGCAACCCTGAGTTTATGCAGGTGCATCCGACGGCGATTCCGGGCGAGGATAAATGCCGGTTGATCAGCGAGTCGGCGCGCGGTGAGGGCGGTCGGGTCTGGGTCCCGAAGAAGCCGAAGGACGATCGGCCACCCAATTCAATTCCGGAAGAGGAGCGCGATTATTTCCTCGAGCGGATCTATCCCAAGTATGGCAACCTTGTTCCTCGCGATATCGCCACCCGCGAGATTTTCCAGGTGTGCGTGGAGGGCAAGGGCGTGGGCGGCGGCAACATGGTCTATCTGGATCTGGGGGACATCACGAAGCAGATTGGCCGGGAGAAAGTGCTTGGGAAGCTCGAAGGTATTCTGGAGATTTACGAGAAGTTTGTCGGCACCGATCCGCTGGACGAGCCGATGAAGATTTTCCCCGCCGTGCATTATTCGATGGGCGGGCTTTGGGCGGGATTTGCGAAGGACGAGAAGACCGGTGGGCTGAAATTTGGCGACCCGCGCAACATGATGACGAACATCCCCGGTCTCTACACCATGGGAGAAGCCAGCTTTGCTTATCACGGTGCAAATCGCCTTGGAGCGAATTCATTGCTCTCGTGCATTTTCGACGGTCTTTTTGGCGGAACCTGCATCCGGAATTACTGTGAGGCCGATACGACGCTGGCGTCATCGAGCGTTCCGCAATCGGTTTACGATCAGACGGTGAAACAGGAGACCGACCGCCAAAACTGGCTGCTGAACAACAACGGGACGGAAAATCCTTACCTCCTCTGGCAGGAGATGGGGCAGTGGATGACGGCCAACTGCACGGTTGTCCGTCTGAACGAGAAGTTGGAGGAGACGCTGGAGCGGTGCCAGGAATGGAAGGCCCGCTATCAAAAGGTGAAGCTTTCCGACACAGGTATGTGGACAAACCAGAACCTGTCGTTTGCCCGGGCCGTTCGCGACATGATCATCATGGCCGAGGCGATTTTGAAGGGGGCGCTGCTTCGCAATGAGTCGCGCGGGGCGCACTACAAGCCGGCGTACCCGGATCGCAAGGATGAGGAATATCTCAAGTCGACACTGGCGACATACGATGCGAAGAGTGGCAGCCCAGTGATCAACTACGGCGAGGTAGATACGAGCCTGGTTACGCCGCGGGCGCGGACGTACGGGAAGAAAACTGAGGCGAAGCCAGCGGCACCGGTGGTGAGCACCGCCATTGCTTCGCCGGCTCAGGCTGCGACTCCGGCCGGCGTGTGACGACGAAGCATATTGGTCCATCAATGACAGAAGGACGACGTCTTTTGACGTCGCCCTTCTTGTTTCAGTCTAAGTTGCGGCTCAGCGGTTATTCGACGTAGACGCTCTTGCCATCGGTGTCGGTGCCCCAGATGCGCCCGGTACCGGTGCCGCTGCTGTAGTCATAGATGAACCCGCAGGCGGTACCCGACGCGGCGGCGTTAGTGCCGTTCACGACGTTGCTCTTGCTGTTGAGCGGATTGCCCGGCGCGGCCTGCATGTACGGACCAAAGTTGGTCACGCCGTAGGTGGTCTGGGTCGTCAGCGGCGCCCAGCTTGTGACCAGGTCAGGCAGCGTGTCGCCATGCTGCAACTTATAAAGCTGCACCTGCGACCGCAGCGTTTGAAGCTGACTGGTGAGGCTACTCTTGCGAGCGTCCTGACTGGCGTTGGTAAATTGTGGGATCACGATGGCCGCCAGGATGCCAAGGATGATCACAACGATCAGGATTTCGACCAGCGTAAAGCCAGTCTTCCGTGTTGAACGAATCCGCTGCATAACTCGCCTCCGAAGTGCCCGCGCTGAGGCGAGCGTTTGTCTCTTGCCCGGGCGCCCACGCGGACACCTGAGTCGAATGTTCTGATTTGACTCTTATTTCATCGGCATCAGTGCATGTCACTTGATCCCGACTCAGTAGGATCTACGATTCAATTCTGATGCGGTCAAAGAAGGATTTTTCATCTCAAAGCGCGGATTGCGCCCAAGTGCAACAAGAAGCGACCTTTACTTAGCGGCGGAGATTGGCGATCGGGCTTCGACTTGAGCGGGCGCTACGTCCGATTATCCGGTCGTGGCAGTTCAACTTACCCCGGCCGCTGCAATAGATAGTGTCGAGCGGCGTCGTTTGGAGCCAGGCGGCCGCAGTAAAACCAACCCGTAAAGTGCCTTTGAATGGATACAGTCATTTCCGATCTCGTGACCGCGCGTCCCGCAGCAAATCCTCTCGACCATATTGCACCTGATCAGGCCGCGCCGACCGAAGGTGCTTACTCGCGATTCGTCCGCCCCCACTGGCATATCTGGGCGCTTGTGGGCATCACTTTCTTTGGATGTTTTCTGCGTTTCCA
>JBBRHH010000419.1:0-5680 GCA_038222915.1 Tepidisphaerales bacterium | reverse complement strand
CTGAAGCAGCGTGGCCAGGATCTTGATCGTGGTCGTCTTTCCGGCGCCGTTTGGCCCGATGAATCCAAAGCAGTCGCCCTCGCTAATCTCCAGATTGAGATTCGACAGCGCCACCAGCGTCCCATAGCGCTTGGTCAGATTGACCGTCTTAATAACAGCGGCCATATCAACTCACTCCTGGTTGCCGCCAGGGCCTTCTGGCCCCACAGGCAACGGTCGTTTTTCCAACAATTCCTTCGGTTTCACTGGCCTGCTCGTCGGCTGCGTTGTCGCATCATCCGTTTCCGCTGGCTGCGTCGCCGTCGGCGGCAACACATGCGCTTTGCTTCGGTCGATCGGCACCACGATCTGGTAATATATCGTGCCTTCGCCCGCGACCTTCTCCCCCTCGACTTCCAGCGCAAACGGAAGCGGGCTCTTTGGCTCCGACCGCGCCAGGATCAGCAGGTTGCCCGCACTCACGATATTGGAAGCATCCCATTGCCTGCCTTCCAGCCGCCGCAGTTCCTTCCGGCCATTTTGATTATCGTCGATTCGTGAAGGTGGAAGCCGGCTGAATAATCCGAGAAACAGCGCCCCTTTGTCCAGACTCTCCAGTTCATCCGCCGCCGGGATTTCGTCGTACCAGTCTTTAACAATTCCAATGCTTGCGGAATTAAAGTCCACCAGGCCCCATCGGCGATCGTGCTGTTTCGCGCGTTTGGAGCCGACGTTGGAAGCGGCCCCGCTCGTGTCGTCTTTTGGATCCTCGAAAAGCAGATACGAAAGATCGACGACTTCATCCTTTTTCCATGCCGCCGTCCTGCGATCATCATAGTCCGGCATATTCAGCACAACATCCGCATGAAAGTACGAGCCGTCCGCCTCCTGCTTTCGCCACACGAAATAAACGTCGTGCAAATCGTGGCCCGTTTCATTCTTCAGCTTGCCGCGCGGATCGGTGCCACGGCCCTTGGTTACAACCTTCGGATCCGGCACCATGCGCAGCTCGCCGCTCACCGCCGGCAGAGATTTAACAACAACCTTGGCCTGAAACTTCTTCAACGTGCTCCGGTATGGAACCGTCAGGGTCGGATGCGGGCTCTTCTCGTCAGGTTTGATCGGTGGAACATCAGCGTGATATTCAAGGTTGGCAAGAAAACCGCCGTCATCGTTCTTGACTTTTTGCGGATGCAACGGATAGGCCGTGACATAACCCTCCGTCGCATTGGTCTCCTTCAATTCCAGCGTTTGCGCACCGTCGCGCGGAATAAACAACCCAAAGTTGCTGAGAATCAGCGTATCCTCATTGGGCGCCATGCGGACCAGTGTCACGTGTTCCGCTACCGCCGAACCCCGCAACACCAACTTCACAACCAGCGCCGTCAAAGCCGTGGCCGCAACGGCGCAAATGGCAAACGCAGGCCAATTGAATGTTGCCAGCTTTCGCTTGTGCAGCAGGACAAAGCTGCCGGGCCCCGCAACCACCCAGTAGCCGATGAAAAACAACACGGCCAGGGTAACAAGTGCCGCGCCGCGGCTCGGCAGATCCATGCCTTTGCGCATCCCGCCCCCAACATCCGGGCCGTTGCTAACTGGATATCTTTCCCATTCAGGCTTCGAAGTCATCGGCGATTGAAGCAGCCGCGTGGACTGTCCGCTAAACGATTTGTTTCGCCAGTCAAAGATCTTGTCCCAAATCCCCGTCCACCCGTAAGACGCGTACTGATCAAATTTATCAAAAAAGATTGGGTCGCCCAGATCCTGCGCCACCCATGTAACTGAACCCGTGCCATAAGCCCATCGCACAAGGTACGGAATAGTTTCCTTTTCATCCGCAAACAGATCCACATTGGCCCGCGGCTTCAATTGAGCTTGCGCCAACGGATAATCGTCATAGCGAAGAGACTTCCACGGGTCGCCAATGGGTGCACCGCCATTGGGGGTACGCTCAGGGGGCAGAATTTGGCCGTCTGCGAAATAATCGATCCGCCTCCGCGAAACAAACGGCGCGTTCTCCTTCGCGCCAACAATGGCTCTGTTGGTTCCGCCAAGCTGGCGTAGCGCCCTAAGTCCCACGTCATCGTAAAAGTCATTGATCGTCGACCATTTCTCCTCGCCAGTCTTGGCATCGACCGTCTTCATCGTCCTTTCAAGGCTGCCCGGAAACGTCTTGATGCCAGCATAGTCGACCGGAAACGCGATGGGCAACATTTCCCCGAATTGGCCGCTTGTAAACTGCTTCCACTTGTCGCGATTCTGACAGACCACAAGCCGCCCGCCCTGACGCACCCATGTCGTCAACGCCTTTAACGCGTCGGCCGACATTGCTGTGGGATCGGCATTCAACCACAACATCGCATCCACCGCCTCATAACCGATTGCCTTGTCCGGAAGGTCATCCACGCCAAGCGTATGAAACTGCGGCTCCTCCACCACGCCTCGCAGTTCCGAAACCGGCTCATACACATTCAACCGCGCCTGGCTTCCTCCTTCCCGCACAACAAGCACAAGGCGGCTTCCCCGATGATCATTGCCGGGATCGACTTGCGTGATCGCAAGCGCAGAAACGTCCATTTGCGAGATGCGCCGGCCCTCCGCGGTCGATATATAGACGCGTAGTTTTTGCGGCAGGTCGCTCCGATCCCCCAAGCCACTCGGCTGCGGAATGAAATACGTCCAAACCTTCTGAGGCACACGCGAATCGCCCGCCATCGGCGTCAACTGGACAAACTCGCGAAATATCTCCCGATCCTTGTCCAGATCTTCCTGGATCACCTCGATCTGAAACGGCTTTTTATAAAAATCGATGTCAGTGCTGGTCGGCCTGATCGACAATTTCATCGGCGTCCAGCAGTTGGGCCGATAGTAGCCGCTTCCGCCAAAACCCACACTTTCGACGGTGCCTTCGGCTTGTCCGAATGCAACGCCCGAGATTGTCAAAAGGAATAGCCCCGCGAGCGCATAGCGCATGGCCGACAATCTAAGGCCGGCGTAAGGGACGGTCAATGAAGGATGAAAAGTTAAACGACGTGTGCGATGCAAACAGAACGTCTCCCACAGCGCGATCAAATGTCGAAAGTCGCCGTCATCCACCGCAGTCTTGCGTCAAAGAACCAATACTACTCCAGAATCGCCAATGTCCACCAGCGCAGTCGTATGGCCCACTCAAATCTTACGGCGCACTCGACCATGTTCAGATGTCCCGAAACGGTTTCGTTGTCACATCCACCATTCCCCCTATAATGCCACGCTCGGGACGGAACCCTTGAGAAGGAGTCGTGTGTGGCCAAGAGATCGCAGCTCGCCGAAAGATTGGATGAAGTCAAACAACGCATCGCAAGCGCCTGTGCAAAGGCAAACCGTGACGTAAATGAGATAACCCTCATCGCCGTCACCAAGACCGCCGCCCCGGAGCAGATTCGCGAAATTCTGCAACTGGGCGTGGCCGATTTGGGCGAAAGCCGCGCCCAGGTCCTGACCCAGAAAACCGCGCAGGTCAACGAGTTCCACAAGCGCCAGCAACAATCCGACGCCAGCGTCCCGGCGCGCCTGCGCTGGCACATGATCGGCCACCTGCAACGCAACAAGATCAAGCAGGTGTTGCCCCTTGTCGACTTCATTCACAGCATCGACAGTCTCCGCCTTGCGGAAGAACTCGACGCCCAGGCAACAAAGGTCGGAAAAAGAATAAACGTGCTGCTGCAGGTAAACGCCAGCGAAGAACGCAGCAAGTTCGGCGTCGCGGTCGGTGCGGCCGTCCACCTCGCAGAGCAGTTGGACACCATGCCCGGCCTCCAGTTGGTCGGTTTGATGACCATGGCGCCGTTCACCGACACCCCGGATGAAGCCCGTGGAACCTTTCGCCGCACGCGCGAAATCTTCGAGGAAATGAAGTGGCACAAAATCGGCGGCGCGCACCTTCGCCATATCAGCATGGGCATGAGCAACGATTTTGAGGACGCCATTCTTGAAGGTGCGACCATGGTGCGCATCGGCACAGCCCTTTTTGGCGGCGAACATCATGAAGACCATTCAATGGACGAACCCGACCTCGAGGCCAAACTTCGAAAATCAGGCGATTGACGCTCCCCTCTTCTCCAGCAATGTTTGCCGATGACCCCTTCAGATTCTTCCGCTTCTTCCTCGGCGTCGTCGCCACGGTCTACGCCACGGTCATTACACTTCAATCGCTGTGGGGCTGGTATGTCTGGCTGGCAGGCAGCGACCGCTACATCTCCCTGGTGCGCCGCTATGTGCTGGTGCACGGCCTCCGGCTTCGGTTCAAAACATTTTGGGGCGATGTACTGATCTGCATCCTGCTGACCGTCGCCTTCTTCATCCTGTGGCGCGCTCAGGCTACCATGGACTACATCCAACAACTCCTACATGTCCCCCACCCCAGACGCTAACTCCCAGAAACTGCTCCCCGACGGCCAATCGGCGACCGTCGACACCGACGTCGTGCAGACCTCCGCCCCCTCGCGCCAGCTTTCCGAGCTTCCCAAGGACGAATTGGAAAATCTGGCCGAGGAGTTCGGGCTCGATGCACACGCTTACCAATCCCGTCAGCACCTGGTCGCAGCCATCCACGAGCGTCGCCAGTTGATCGCATCAATGGATCGTGAAGCAATGCTCGACGTCGTGAAGTGGGGACGCCGTCCCGTCACCGCCAATGCAACCCGCGAACAACTCGCCGTGGAGATCGTCCGCATCAAGAGCATGCGTTTTGGAGGGCTGAGCCAGGCCGGGCTGAAAGTGCTGGGTTATCTACGCGGCGTCGACGTGCACGACACCGACGATGTTCCGCTCCTCATTCGGAGACTCAAGCGCAAAGAAGGATTCTTCACCAGGCTCAACCGCAAGCGCCGCAGCCTGATTGGATCGGCAGTCTCGAGAATTCTCGGCGAGGCCGACACTGCTGCTTATCAATTTCTTCCGGGTCAGGGAGAAGACCCGCCAGATCCAGCATCCGCACCCGGACGTTCTGCCAGCATCAAGGAAGAAATTGAAGAAGCTGGCCTCTTCGGCGGAATCACTTCCCGCATCAAGCGATCGGCCGATCAATATCTCAATCAAAAGCTCGACGAAATCGAGGCACGAATCGACCGAAAATTGGACGAAATCGACCGACGCCTCGCCGATTGGCGCGACAAGGAAGTCGCCAATCGTATTCGCATCCTCAAGATCACACTCTGGGCCAGCGTCATCGTCGCCGCGCTCTCGCTCATCTACTCGTACATCAACGTCTATTTCGTTCGTCGCTGATATTACGGCTTGTCGCCACCCAGGTCGTACACCGAAATCGATTGCCCGATCTTCTGCACCAGCGGATATTTCCGCACCCACGAATAATCCGGCGGAAGCTCGAAATGGCCGTCAGGTAGAAGCCGAATCGCTTCAAGCCGAATCTCGACATCGGCACTGAGCGCCACCAATCCCTTCGGGCGGCGCAATGTCATGCCATAGTCCGCCCCGTACAGATGCGTGATCTCAGCGAGTTGGTAGTCCACAAAATTGGCTTGCGCCCACGGTCGTTGCGGCGGCATGCCCAGCGTCACCAGCAGATCGGCCACATCGGCTCCGCCCACCTTGATCGTGCACGGCCGCCCTTTCTGTTCCGTCTTCAGGTAGTCAACCAGCCGCGAAACGTCCTGACCCCAGTCCAGATTACTATCAGAAAGATATTTGCGGCCATTCT
>JBBRHH010000418.1:0-5689 GCA_038222915.1 Tepidisphaerales bacterium | reverse complement strand
CCTTGTGTCTGCCGTCGAGCTCTCCGATCGCTACATCAGCGGCCGCTGCCTCCCGGACAAAGCCATCGACGTCCTCGACGAAGCGGGTGCCCGCATCCGGCTTCGCTCGATGACCAAGCCGCCGAATCTTGCCGAGCTCGAAGAGCAGATCGAGCGCTTGAGCATCCAGAAGGACGAGGCGGTTAAGAACGCCGAGTACGAGGAGGCCGCCAAGCTGCGCGATCAGGCCGAGGCCCTCCGCAAGAAGATGGAGGAGATGAAGAATCAGTGGCGTCAGAAGGCCAAGGAAGTGGACGGCGTCGTTGATGAAGAAGTGATCGCGGAAGTCGTCAGCAAGATGACCGGCGTGCCGTTGACGCGCCTGGAGAAAGAAGAGGCGCAGCGGCTGCTTGAACTGGAAAATGAATTGCATCGTCGGGTTGTTTCGCAGGACGAAGCGATCAAGACGATCTCGAAGACGATCCGTCGTGCACGGTCGGGTTTGAAGGATCCGAACAGGCCGATGGGCAGTTTCCTGTTTCTTGGGCCCAGCGGTGTCGGCAAGACATTGCTGTCGAAGGCGCTGGCTGAGTTCATGTTTGGCGACGAGGATGCGCTCATCGCAATCGACATGTCGGAGTACATGGAGAAGCACAATGTGAGCCGGTTGATCGGCGCTCCTCCTGGTTATGTTGGATATGAAGAAGGCGGCCAGTTGACTGAGCGGATTCGCCGGCGGCCGTACAGCGTGGTGCTGCTTGACGAAGTGGAGAAGGCGCACCCGGACGTGTTCAACATGCTGCTGCAGATCATGGAAGAAGGCCGGCTGACCGATTCGTTCGGACGGCATGTCGACTTCCGGAATGTGATCATGATCATGACGTCGAACATCGGCGCGGATCTGATCAAGAGCGGCGGCGCGGCGAAGTTTGGCCTTGGTCCGCGAAAGAAAGGCCAAGAAGAGGAAGCCAGCTATCAGCAGATGAAAGAGATGCTGATGAAGGAGATCGAGCGGCACTTCCGGCCGGAGTTCATCGGGCGTCTGGATGATGTGATCGTGTTCCGTCCGCTGGGTCGGCCACACTTGGAACTGATCGTCGACCTGGAATTGAAGAAGGTGACCAAGCGGCTGACCGATCATGGTCTGCGGATTGAGTTGTCGGCTGAGGCGCGGGAGTTCCTGATTGATAAGGGAACCAACGCGGACTTTGGCGCGCGGCCGCTTCGCCGGGCCATCGAGCAGCATGTGGAGGACCCGCTTGCGGAAGAAATTCTTCGCGGCAACTTCAAGGGTAAGGATCTGATCAGGATCACCTTGAAGGTCGAAGATGAGACGAACAAACATCTCTTCTTTGAGTCGATGAAGACGCCTGCGCCTGAGAAGCCGCAGTTGGCCCAGGCGGGTTCGGACGCTACCTGAGCGCGTTTGAAATCTTGAAAAGAATTGGAACCCCGGATGCGAGTCCGGGGTTCTTTTTTGTCTGGTGCATTCTGTTTATCTGCCGGAGCAGAAGTCGCACCTGATTTCGGTGATGCCGCATGGAGGCGCGCTCAAGGAAGGGCATCTTTATGTTTATCAATCGGCCGAGAAGAAGTGCCGTGAGATTTCGCCCGTGCCGGATGAGCTTAAGCAGAAGTTTCGGCCGCTGGGGAACTGTGTTTTTGCCTATGACGGGTCAAATCATATCGTGATTGCGATGACGACCGATGGGGGGCGGGTGAAGGTTTGGACGTGGGACCCGGCGGCGGATATCTGGCAGAAACTTCCGGCCAGCCCGAGCGCTCCGGAGTTTGCGGTGTTTGAACCTTGGGTCGCCTGGCCGGGCGCCGTTGATGTATGACGCGGTGCATAAGGTGCTGTTTCTGATGACGGGCAACAACAACGACGGGGTGAAGACGTGGGCGTATCGGTTTAAGAAAGGGTGATCGTCAGGCTTGCGCGGCGGCGGGGACGGCTGGGTAGGCTGCGCCGGTTCGGGTGTGGCTGTCGGCGGAGAGTTGGTCGATCAGTCGGCGGAGGGATTTGCGGTAGCTCCAGTGCTCGACTTCGAGGTAGTGGCGGGTTGACTCCTTGTATTGGATTCCAGCGCCGAGATCGATGCTGAGCTTTGACTTTTCTTCGCGGAATTTCAGGACTGATGACGAGCCGCGGTTGAGGCCCTGGAGATAGGTTGCGGCGGCCTTGCCCTGCCAGTGGACGAGGCCGAACTGGCCGCTGTCGGGCTGGATGAGGCCGATGACGAAGAGGTTGTCGCGGGTTGGATGGAAGACGTTGTAGGCGAGGCGCGGGCGGCCGTCCTGCCAGTTGAGGAGGGAATTCTCGATGAACGGGAAGACGATGTTGTAGCCGGTGGCGAAGATGATGAGGTCGAAGTCGGCGGAGGAGCCGTCGGTGAAGTGCACGGTATTTCCATCGAAGCGGGCGATGTCGGGCTTGGGGGCGATAGCGCCGTGCTGGACGTAATAGAGGAGTAGCGTGTTGATGATCGGATGGGTTTCGAAAAGTTTGTGATCGGGTTTGGGAAGGCCGTATTTCTGGGGAGAGCCGACGGACATTTTCAGAGCGGTCTTGATGATGGCGCGGCGGATCGGCAAGGGGACGCCGGCCTTCAGGAGTTTGTCGACCATGCGATCGGAGGGGCGGCCGAAGAGGTATTTTGGGATGTACCAATAGCCGCGGCGGGTGGAGTGGGCGGCGCTGGCGGCGTGCTGGGCGGATTCGCAGGCGATGTCGCAGCCGCTGTTGCCTCCGCCGACGACGAGGACGCGCTGGCCGGCGAGGGCGGCGGGGGTTCGATAGTCGGCGGAGTGCATGATCTGGCCGGAGAATTCGCCCTCGTACTTCGGAAATTTTGGGGACCAGTTGTGGCCGTTGGCGACAACGACTCCTTGGTAGCGCCGGGATTCGCCGGCGGCGGTCGTCACGAGCCACTGGGAGGTGGGCTCTGGTGTATTCGGGACGATGCTGGCGACGGGGGTGTTGAATTCAATGTGGCGATCAATGCCGAAATGAGCGCTATAGGACTTGAGGTATTCGAGTACCTGTGCGTGATGCGGATAGTCGGGATAGTGGGAGGGAAAGGGGAAGTCGGGGTACTGCGTGAATTTTTTTGTCTAGATCATCCGGGTGGACTGGTAGACCCGGTCGTTGGGCTTGTTGTAGGTCCAGTTGCCGCCGAGGTCGTTTTCGCGTTCGAGGATGTCGACGCTGAGGCCGGCCTCGCGAAAGTTGCGCGCGGCGGCAAGGCCGGAGCTTCCAGCGCCGATGATACAGATGCGATCGGATCGGTCGGTAGTGCTCATACGAGTGGGTATTGCGACTAGCGCGAATCCAGCGTTGTGGTCGGATGGCTGGCGACGGCGTGGGACGCGAGCGGCACTGCCGGCTCCAGCGTGACGGATGAGGCTTCCTGTCGCGCATCAAGGCGTTTGCGGCCGCGCCATCCTTCGAGACGAATGAAGTCGAAAACGCGCGGGAGAAAACGGCGCAGCGCCCAGAGGAGATGGGCGGTGATGGTAACGAGCACGAAGCCCTTGTTGCGGTGGATGGCACGCACGGCGGCCGTGGCGACGTGTTCGGGAGTGGTGCACATCCAGGAGGGCGGGCGGGGGAGCGGCTTGGAGGGGTGGCCGTTGACGGTTGATTCGAACAGTTTGGTGTGGACGAAGCCGGGGCAGAGGGCGGTTACGCCGAGGCCGCGCCGGGCGTATTCGACGCGCAGGGCTTCGCTGAATCCGACGAGGGCAAATTTGCTAGCGTGGTAGGCGGCCATGCGTTTGGCTGCCATTAGTCCCGCGATGCTGCAGACATTGAGAATATGCGATTCGTCTTGTGCGAGGAGGGTTGGGAGAAGTTCGCGGGTGAGTTGTATGGGGGCCTGGAGATTTACGGCCATGAGCCAGTCCCATTGCTGGGCGGTCATGTTCTCACATGGGCCGTAATAGCAGACGCCGGCGTTGTTAACGAGGATGTCGAGCTTGCCCCAGCGTCCCAACAGGCTGCGGACGGCGTCGGTGATGTGGCCGGGCTTTGCGAGGTCGCACACTTCGCCAATGGCGACGACATTTGCGTTGCTACAGGCTTCAACGGTTTCGCGCAGGCCCTTTTCGTCGATGTCGAGCAGCCAGACGTCAACGCCTTCTTCGGCGAGCGCAATAGCGATGCTCCGCCCGATACCGGAGGCCGCGCCAGTCACCAACGCCTTTTTACCATGAATCCATTTCATGCAGTGCGCCGCAAGGGCGCACTTATGGCCCTCACGTCCCTGTTCATTGTTCTCCCCGATTATCCATCGGGTGGCGGCAGTTGGTCAAGCTAGCGTTTTTCCGGCGTCAACTTGTGCAGTTTCTCGGACGTTGAGCGCTTTGCGATGACAGTGACTTTCGTGTCATGAAATGACTGGTTCGATGTTTACTTGGCGGCCGCCGAGCCTGCGGCAGGCGTTGTCTTGGTTCCTTCGACGGCCGCGGGAGCGACCGGTTTTACCTCGGCCGCGGGCGCTGGACCTTTCGTTGCGTAAATGATCATGCTCGCCATGAGCTTCGTCGCGGTTTCGGGAGTGTAACCATTGACGCCGTCGACAGGCTGACCGACGAGGCCGGTGCTGAGATCTTCGTGGCTGATGAAGACGGCCTTGCGGCCCTTCACGTCGAGCGCTCGAATCTGCGGCGTTTTATCGCCGCCAGCCAGGAGTTTTCGGGCGAAGCGACGGTAGGCGGGGGGTGGCTTTGGAGCACCCTCCGCGGGAGGAAGAAAGGCCGGCGCAGCACCACCCGCTGATGCGAGGGCAGGATCATCGGCCTTCACCAAAGTGCCGCCGGTAGGATCGGGGAACAGTTTTGTCAGCTCAGCGTCAACTGAGTTGGAAAAGGCGTTGCCGCCGCCGCAGGAATCGACGATCAAGGTGCCGCCGCCCTGCACCCATTTGACCAAATCGGCCTGTTCCGGCGCCTTCAGGATGAACTTGTTGGTGGTGCCGGTGAGATGGGCGACCTTGAAATTATTGTTCAGCTTGCCGGACCCGAGCTTGACCCGCTCGGTCGTGAGCTTCGTGTTGTTCTCGTTGTTCATGACGGCGGCGAGGCGACGCCAGCCACCTGGCTCGGGATCCCAGTTGCCATCGGAGTATTCGAGACGCGCGACGGCAACTTTTTCGGAGGCCTTTGACGCTGGATTGGCGCGGACGATATAGGTTTCGCCCTTGGTCAGCCCTTTCACCTGATCGATGGAATACAGGTAGATATTGGCGACCACCTGACTCAATTCGGGATGCAGTTTGAAGGATCGGACATGCCAGCCTTTGGATGGATCTTGTGGAAGCAGGACGATCAATTCGCGGGAACCGTTGCTCATCGAGAGCACTTCGGGCTTGACCTTCCAATCGAGAGAACTGAATTGTTCCTTGAAGAAGGGATGATTCGGCTCGCCAACGATGCTGCGCATTTCGTAGGCGGGGAACAGCTTGGTCGCGAGCTTTTTGAAGGACGAGATGAAGAGGGGCGAGGTGCAGTCGGCGTTGCCGAGGATCATTCCGCCGCCTTCGACGTATTCGCGCAGTTTGCTGAGTTCTGCATCGCCGAAAGTGATGGTTTCGTTGCCGGCGATGTAGAGAATCGGCGCGTCGTGCAAATCCTCGACAGCCGCGGCGAGATTGACGATCTGCCAGTTCAGCTCGCGCTCTGACTGTTCACCGAGCCAGCGTGCGAGGTT
>JBBRHH010000417.1:0-5690 GCA_038222915.1 Tepidisphaerales bacterium | reverse complement strand
GTCACGTTGGCCAGAATGGTGCCCTTGAAAATGGTGGTCGTGTCCAGTGTCGCCGACGACCCGACCTGCCAGAAAATATTCTTGGCCTGCGCATTGCCCGCCAATACCACTTGTGCCCCGGGCCCAGTAATGAGCGTCGATCCCATCTTGAAGATGAAAATCGCATTCGCGTCTCCCTCGGCATCCAGCGTAACTATGTTGTCCGATCCCGGGCCCGAAATCCCCACTGAACTCGAGTTGGTGTACAGCCCGGGGGTGAACGTCAATCCGCCCATGTTGCCGGGCAGAGTCGCCGAAGTCAGCGAACGGCTCACGGCGTCCTGGTAAGCGGCCGCTAGATCCAGTTGCGCTTTCTTGATCTGCGCATCATCAATATGAATCACGCCGTTGATCTGTGAGGGCGGCAGCCCCTGCGCCGTTCCTGGATTCAGCCCGACATCACCGTCAATATGCGTGCTGGAACCGGTGCCGCTGATGGCGGCCGTCGCCATCACCGCAAAGCTGCTCGCCGCCCCAAGATCGATTGGGGCCTGCGCCGCCTGCGATCCGGTTGTGAATGTCCAGATCTCATCGTTCGCCAGCGGATTGCCCGCCAGATCCTGCGCCCCGTTGACTCCGCCGGCAACAGTCACCGTAAATGTCGTCGTGGGCGCCAGGTTACTCGACGGCTGAAAGCTTGCCGTCTTCGTCAATGCGTCATAACTGACTGTCCCCGCCACCACCGTCTGGTTGGGCCGTGTCACCACGAAATTCGCCGTAGTCAGAGTAAGCGGGTCCATCGCCTCACTAAAAGTCGCACTGACCTTTTTATTGATGGCCACATTCGTCTGCGTATCGGTCGGCTTAACCGACGTCACGGTTGGCACAGTGGAATCGGACAATAGCGTGTTGGATTCGAAACTGGTGATCCAGAGCCGCGACTGCGCGCCGTAGGTGCTGCCGCCAAAGTTGTGAAGGGTGTCCGTTCCCGGCCCGCCACGGAAGAAGACATGCTTGAAGAACTCCGAGCTGTTGCCGGTCTGCCCCGGCACGCCAAGTTGTAACGTGTCATTGCCGCCGTGCATGACAATCGCCGCCGCCTTGCGAAACAGCGTGGCCGGTCCTTGTGCTGAGCCCCGTGAATCAAGCAAGATCGTGTCCGCGCCCTGCCCCGTGATCAGCCAGACGGCTCCCCGGAATGCCGAATCGTCAATTTTCAGCACATCGGCCCCCTTGCTCGTGCTGGTGATTCTGGTCTGGTGATGCACGTGCACGGATTGAAGGGCAACGTTGTGCCCCCGGTCGCCGCCCGTGATATTCAGGTTCCTGTTGACCGTCGTATCGGTAAGCGTGATCGTGCTGAGCCGCGAACCGTCCCGGATGTTGAGGCTCTTCGCGACCTGCACATTGTCAAGCGTGATGTTGTTCGTGCCCCCCTGGCCATCAATCGAAAAGTTCCCCGCGACCGCCAGGTCGCTCACCGTAATGCTGTCCGCCGCATTGCCCATCATGATCGTGATATCGCCGGTGATCCCGCTTAGCACGCGTGCGCCGGAGTGGTGGTTGATCGAAGTGCCGCCGGCCCCCGCAATGCGGACCTGGTGAGCCCCGAGCCCGGCCTGATCCAGCGAGATGACATCCGCGCCGCTGTCACCGCTCACCTGAAGATTTCCATCAACGACCGAAGTCGTGACATTGCCGGATAGAAAGACACGCGATTCGAGGCCCTCAAAGGGCGAGAACGCTGCCGCGGCTGTGCGCTGACTGATGGTGCGGGAAAAGACGCTGCGTACCAGACGCGACAAAGATCGTTTCAAGAAAAACTCCGTGAAAATGGCGCACCGCCCAAGCCAGGAATGAGGCCGATCAACGGGATGAATGCCTGGGGTGAAGGACGGATGAAACAGAGTGGCGAACGGGACCGGCCAATCCAGCCGGCTCTTTCGTATGTCCACCCACCGTGCTATCGACGCTCCGCAACGAGGCAGTGACCCCTGGAAAAGAAATAACGCGCTTCATTTTTAATTGCTCCCCACCGCCCATCGCGATCCGAAATCGCCGATTCCTGCTCAGGCGAAGCGCGTCCCCCTACCCTTCTTGGCCGTTGTGTGAGACCATCCGGCCACCCGAACCCCATCCGCGAAACCTGCTGATCCGCGATGATCGCCGCCGTCTTTCCCGTCATGCTGGCTTGGCACTCCATCAAATGTCTCGGCCTGATCTTTCACCGCCTTGGCCGACACGCGCCGCGTCGGGATCCCGGCATCGCACGCCGCCTGCCGCAACGCGTCGCCGTAGGTCCCGCTGGATTCCAACGCCACCGTCACCGGACAGCGCTCGCGCAGCTCCTTCAGCTTGCCCATCAGCAACAAAAGCTCATCGGGATTCACGATCCTCCAGGGTTTGGTGAACGATCCATCGGGCCAGCGGATCACTCCCATCAATTCAAACTTCGCCACGTCCAGCCCAAACACGCACGCCTGGCCGGCGTGCGATTGAGCCAGGACTGACACATCAACACTCTTGACGGAAATCGAAGAATAAGGTTTGCTCCTGGACACGTGGATGACCTCCTGCATGTGAAATCGCCGCACTTCCAAGCGCGGCATGATTCACTCTTTTTGAGGCATCCCCGCCTTCTTTTCCAGTTCGAATCAATCGAGCGTTATAGCCGACTTTTCCTGCTACACGCCACCCGATTTGAAAAGCACGTCACCCGATTTCGAAACCACACCGCCTATTTTAAAGAATGCATGACCCGTCTTTGAAACCAAGCGACGTATTATCCATTCCGACCCACCCGAAATGCAAACTGCGTGACGCACCATCAAAGAATCTCAACCGAACGAAGCGATGCACTCTCCCTGCCGCTTGATTTGAGTGATGCCCTCTTATCCTTCCTCGCAAATATCATCGCTAATTGGACCCGTCCCGCTACTCCATCCCCCCCTTATCCTTCCCCGACAGAAGCCGGAAACACCTGTCAACTAGCAAAAGAGCGGCGAAGCAGGACTTTGGTTGATATGGACGAGAGGGATCCAATATTTAGCGGTCTGAAATTGGGTCAGGCCAATCAGCAAGTACGCCAACTCTCGTCTCATAAGTGGTCACGTCAATATCCGTTGCACCCGCTTTTTGGCCATCCGTCCAAACGTAGATCAGCGGCTCGCCCTTCAAGACGGCATACCGAAGGGTACCATGTGTGCTAACGGCAGGTTGTTGCAACGCGTCAAAAACCTGATCCGGTTCACCGCTTTTCGTGACGAAGTTAGCCCACTCATTCAAAGCCGTGATTTTTGCCGCGGCGGTTCCGTTCTGGCCAATCTTGTGCCGAATCATGGCCAAAAATACATCCTTCTTTATTGCACTAAAGCTCATGATTATGCTCGCAATGAGGACAGAAATCACCAACGAACCGAGTAAAGTCTTTCGATTCCAATGGAATCGCGGACTGTGATGGTAATTCAGCAAGTCACCCATGATTATCCAATGTCGGGCGGAATAACGGGATCCGGAACAACATCGGTGATTGTCACGTCTACCCCAAATCGCTGGCGCATCTGATTCTCAGTTGGCATCGGGGGCGGGTTTTGGCCATTCCGAATCAACCTGTTATGGTCATCTTGTTTGAGCTGAAAAACATTTCTCACGTGCTGATTGATCCAATCATCGACTTCGGTCCGGAAAACGGAAAAGGGGACATTCATAATAAAGGCTCTTCCCGTAAGTGCCTCATCGTTCGCAGTAATGTGCTGGACGGGCGTAGTAGCGATGGTCGTTGCGTCCAGTCCCATCGCCTCAGCTGATTTGCGCGCCGCTTCTTCGGTCACGGCGCGGCTTTCAAATTCGACAGCCTTTCTGCTTGACGCATCGACGCCGCGAACGAGGTATCGAACTGGCGGGCGGTAAGTAGTTGGGATCGGCTTGCTGCGCTGGCCTCTCGATGTTTGCCCTAGTTGAATCATGTCGACCTTTCCCCCTTGGCCGCCCAAGTTTCGCACTCCGTAAAAGAGCGCAGAGATTGAAGCAACGCAGATCCCGACCCAAATCATCACGCCAAAGACAAAGCCGTCTTTTCCCGGTTTCATCTCCCCAGAACCGATGGCTGACACCAATCCTGCCGCAATCGGCAAAGCTAAACCACCACCGAAGAAGATCGAGAGGAGTGCCGCCCAACGCGGGCATGCTGGCGACCAGACCGCGCCGCAGTCCGTGCACTGGCGATTGGCGCGAAACTGGAAGGCCAAGCTATTTTGCTTGATCGCCGCTGTTCGAGAGGAACTGCATTCGGGACAGATCATCGCGTATCCAATTGCCGTGCCTGTCGCATAACGGATCAGCATTCAACGGCCGCCCGGGCACCGAGCCGCGTTGGAGTTATGAGGACCGTTCCGCCCGGCCGGTCCGTTGCAGTGCGGGGTTATTTCCGCATCCGCTGACGGAGATCTTCGACCGAACCGAGCCACTCGCCACTCTCATCCCACAACTCCTTCAGCTCGGAGTTCTCGCCGAGAATGCGATCGATCGCCGCATTGGCCCGCTTGAGCAGGTCCGATGGGGGCGTCAGCGGATGAGCCGCGACCCATTCGTCGACTTTCTCCGTATACGAGTTCTTGTAGCCCGGCTTTCCGTTCAGCCGTGCCAAAACCTCGCACGCCGCCAAGGCACTCGATGCATCGGGCGCTTCAAGGTAATCCTCCGCTTCCTCGAGCGCATCGAACGCCGATTCAACGTGCGCGAGATCTTCGGTTTCTTCCAAGCCGTATGCCCAGTCGTTCGCGTCGTCGTTGTCGAACGCCAATACGCCCCATGCACCCATTGCGGCTCCTTCTGCGGAAATAACGGACTGACGTTCAGCGGCCGGGCGGGCACTCGACCGGTTCTCGATTTTAAACGACCGCGACGCCCGCCCGGTCCGCTGCAACGGCTGGTTATGCGTCTGCGTTACTGCAACTTCTCGCGTTCCACGGCTTCCAGGAATTCAATAATGGAAGCGCGTCCCATGCTTCGAGCTGGCGCATCGATCGATGCGCCGCCGTTCGACGCAATCGAAACAATTGCGCGCCTGGTGGCAGCGTAAATGATCGCGCAGAGGACTGCCGCTCCAATGAGTACAGTTCGATTGTCGCCTCCTTGATACAAACCGCCGAGGAATGCCAAGGCAGCGATCACCAAGAGGATCGGAAAGGAACGCGTGATGAGCGCGCACGATGCGACAGATTGAAGCGTGATGCTGACGAACTCAGAGGTCCCAAACGCAGTCGAGTCGTAGCGCACGCGTTTGTTGGTGAGAATGAGAATCTCCTTGTCGGAGCTCATCACAATCCGTTCGCCGGGGAGGAGCGCGATCTTGTTCGCCATCAATGTGTCCTTTCTTGTCAGCCGGGCGGCCGCAGACGCATAACCATTTAGTATCCTGCCCGCCGGCGCAACATAGCACCGGCTGGCCCTTGTCAGCTTGCCCGGATCAGGGCGACTTGTCAAAACAAAAAATTCTGTTGACTCGGTCCGAGTGAGTATGGTATCTGTTCGTATCATGAAATTGCTTGAAAAATTCGAGGCCGTCGCCCGGCCAAAGCGCCGTGCAACTGCTGGGCGAGCAGTTCGACGGCACGCTGGTCACTGACGACTACGCCGCCTACAACGCCGTTGAGCCCAGACGCCAGCAGACCTGCTGGAACCACATCCGCACCACGGCAAAGGAGATCGTG
>JBBRHH010000416.1:0-5696 GCA_038222915.1 Tepidisphaerales bacterium | reverse complement strand
TGGCGGTGGTTTTTCCGGGATTCAATGCACTGCTCGAGCGAAACGCGCTCCGCTGCGCGTCGCGGCTAAACGGGTCTGGCACGCTGTTCAACGTTTCCGGGAGGTTCTTTACGGGTCGCCCGTGCTGCGGCGACCGGACTTTATTTCGGATCTGCGTTTTTTGGATTGGAGGCGGCGTTGTTTGGAGCCGTAAGAGGGTTTGGTTTTGCGGCGGGTTTTGGGGCGGTGCATGGCCTGGACGAGGAGTTCGCGGAGGCGGGCCATGGCTTCGCTGCGGTTGGTGTCCTGGGTGCGTTCGGACTGGGCGCTGATGTGGATTTCGTCGGCGAGGGTGAGACGACGGCCGGCGAGTGTGCGGAGACGCTGGGCGGCGTCGGGGTGGAGGCCGGCGAGGGCGGCGACGGGGACCCAGAGATCGACTTTGGTGTTGACCTTGTTGACGTTCTGGCCGCCGGGGCCGGAGCTGCGGGCGAAGGAAAAGCGGAGGGCGGATTCGGGTGCGAAGACGCCGGGGGCTAGTTCGAGGCCTGGGGGTTGGGGGGAGGGGTCGGGCATTTTGTTTTGTTAGTCTTGCGCTTGTGGGCATAATTGTCCAGCGAAAGATCAGTCAGATGCGTCGCATGCGACATTGCCAGATCAACGGGATCGCGCAGATTGAAGGTGCGTCATGAGTCGAACCGAATTGGAATATCAGAACTCACGCAAGCGAATTGAAGAGTTGGAGACGATCTTGCGCGAGCAGGAGCGGAAGCTGGCGACTGAGGGGTTGCGGGCGGCGCAGATCAAGCGGGCGCTTGATCCGAGCCGGGTGTTTCTGGATCAGATGAAGGATGAGGCGCAGAGTTATGAGCGGCTGAAGAAGGGGCAGTTTGATGAACTGCGGAACCTGCACGGGATCGGGCAGATGCTGATTGGGGTTCGGATTGCGCTGGCGTTATCGCAGCGGGAACTGGCTGAAAAGCTTGGGGTTCATGAGTCGCAGATTTCGCGGGATGAGCGCAATGAGTATTACGGCGTGACCATCGAGCGGGCGGCGCGCATCTTTGATGCGCTGGGCGTCGAGGTGGTGACGCGCGTGGGGAAAGTGCCGACGCTTGCGAAGTCGGCGTGAGTCATGCTTACGCCGCCTTGCGGATGAGCTTGGGGAGTTTGGGTCTTATGTGTCTGGCCTGGGGGGCGGATTCTGCGCCTATTGCTCCGATGAGGCTTACTCCCGTGTGGGGGATGCCGTAGAAGTCGTGTTCGTCTGAGTCTGTGGCGCTGTTGGCGCTTGCCATGAGCGGGGAGATCAGGGAGAGGCGATAGGCGGAGAGCTGGTTGAGGTTGAGAGCGTTGCCGAGGGTTTGGCCGTGGCCTGCGTTGGCGAGATGGGGGTCGACGCTCATACCGGAGGAGGTGTTGCCGATGCGTTCCTGGCTTGCGCCGGCGCGCCAGGCGCCGAGGCCGAAGAAGGTGCTGCTGGCGTCGTGGATCTGGAAGGATGCGCCACCTGTCCAGTAGTCGTTGTTCTGGAAGGTGAGGCCGGCGGAGGATAGGAGGTTGAGGACGTATGCGCCGCCGGTGGCCTGGAAGATGTTGTGGTAGACGCGGACGTTGCTGACGGAGCTGATGACCCGCATGGCCGCTGGGTGGGCGGACGAGGCGCTGGCATAGACGGTGTTATTGTAGATGGAGCAGTTCTGGACGGGGCCCCACATGTCGATGCCGCCGTAGCCGTTCTGGTGGCCGTCGTTCTGGGAGATGTTGTAGCGGACGGTGTTGTTGTAGTAGTTGCCGGCGGGGCCGTTCTGGTAGAGGCCAAAACCCGAGCCGTCGTTTTCGTGTGAATAGTTGTACTGCATCACCGAGTTGGTGACGTTGCGGTCGAGATCGAAGCCGTCGCCGTCGTCGGTTCCGGCGGTCTGGTTGCGGTAGGACTCGTTGTGCTGGATGGTGACGTTGTTGGAGTCATAGGCCCAGATTCCGACTGCGCCGTTGCCGAGGCGC
The DNA here is from genome assembly GCA_038222915.1 of Tepidisphaerales bacterium. GTDB lineage: Bacteria > Planctomycetota > Phycisphaerae > Tepidisphaerales > Tepidisphaeraceae > JBBRHH01. Next base: position 3,710 of record JBBRHH010000416.1, on the reverse strand, counting down.
GAGTTGTCGTGGGCGACGGAATATTCGATGGTTGCGCCGTCGACGCCGCCGAGCACGATGCCGCTGCCGGTGTTGACTTCGGAGTTGGCGATGCCGGTGTTGTTGTAGGCGAGAACCTGGCTGACGTAGATGTTTTTGTGGACGTTCTTGTCGGGGGCGTAGCTCATGAGGCCGGCCCGGGCGTTGTCGTGGAGTTTGGAGTTGGTGACGCTGACGTCGTTGAAGCCGGAGTCGCCGTTCCAGCCGCCGATGGAGATGCCGACGCCGCCGAAATTGCTGGCTTCCACGTTGGTGATGTCGACGTGGTTGAGGAGGACGTCGTTGTCGAGGTTGTTGTAGAGACGTATGCCGTCGCCGTGGTTGGTTTTGGTTCCGGAACCGACGATGCGGAGGTTCTGGATATTGAGGCCGGCGGTGTTGTAGACAAAGATGCCGGAGTTCGCGCCGGCGTTGATGGTAGCATGGCCGGTGCCGTAGGAGGCGATGGTGAAGGGGTTATCGGAGGTTCCGTGTTCATCGGGGCCGATGTAGAGCTGGCCGCGGAAGGTTGCGCCGCCTTCGAGGAGGAGGCGGTCGCCGGCCTGGAAGGTGGCCTGGCCGGCGCGGTTGAGGCTGCGCCAGGCGCTGGAGGCGGAGGTGCCTGAGTCGCCGTCGTCGCCGTCGGGCGAGAGGTAGTAGGTCGAGAAGAGAACACGCTCTTCAAGAAGCTCAACCTTTGACGCATTGCTATTTGATGTCCCGATTGATTCCATTGTCCATGGCCCTTTCGTATGGGGGTCTGGTGAATGAATCGGCGGGAATTGGGGGGAGCTTAGGTGCGGAAAGTTATTTTGACCGGGAATGGAGAGGAGGTCAGTATTGGAGGGGAGTGAATTATTGGACATGTGCGTTTGCGGGCCGCGGAAGTGAGGGAAATGCGGGGTGTAAGTTGTGGAATATTGGAACGGCGGGTTTGGCGCGGGGTTGGTCTTGTGCTTTGGTCATTTTGGGGCTGTGAGCTTTATTTTTCCTTCAGGTAGGCGGCCCAGTCTTCGGCGACTGCGCCGAGCTGGGCGTCGTAGGCTTTTTCGAGGGTGTATGGGACGTAGGTTGCAAGTTCCGGCGGGAGGGTGGATATCTGATTGAAGAGGTGATGGGCGAGGTTGGGATTGGATTGCTGGATGGCGGCAGCGGCTATTTTCTTTGGGGCGGTGGATTTCAACTTGTCGAGTCGGGTGTCGAGGGCTTTGGCGAGGGCGGGGTGCGCTTTGAGGGCGGCTACTGTTAAGAGGAGGTCGTCGTTGGGGCAGTCTTTTCGGACGTATTCTGCGAGGGCGGGTTCGCTGGTGGCGAGGGCGTTGGCCCAGTCGGGGCGTTCTTGGGTGGTGCGGGGCGTAGCGGTGGTGAAGGCGGCGATGGCCTGTTCGACCGCTTTTGTGGGGGAGAGGCGGAAGGCCAATAAGATTCCTTCGCGGCGGACGCGGAGGTTGGGGTCGGCGAGGGCCAGTTGTGCGATCTGGGATGCGGTTTCGTCGGTGGTGGTGATGGCGCGGACGGCGATGCGGCGGAGGATGGGGTCTTCGCTGGTGAGGAATTCGAGGGCGAGGGCGGGGACGTCGGGGTGATGGAGTTGGGAGAGAGCGAGAAGTTCGTCGGCTTTGGCGTTGCTGTCTTTTTCGGTTTGCAGGGCGAGGCGCAGAGCTGGCGCGGCGGGGGCGTGTATTAAGCGGCCTAATGCTTCGGCGGCGGCGCGGCGAACTTGCCAATGTTCATTGGTGAGGAGTGGGATGAGTTGGTCGGCTAATTTCCAGTTCGGGTTGAAGCCGGCGAACCATGCGGCGGCGGAGAGGGCGTCAGGGTCCTTTGAAGCTAGTTGCTCGAGGGTGCGCTTGTGGTCTATTTCGTTGCGGTCGTCTTTGGGGGCGGGGGTGCGGCGGACGATGACCATTTGTTCTACGCCGAGCTCGGGGAGGGTGATGAGGGCGCGGCCGTCTTTGTATTCGAAGGGGACGTCTGCAAGATCAAAGCGGCGGCCTTGGAACGCCTGGACGCTGATTGGTTTTTGGGGCTCGCGGAGTTGGAGGGTTACGTTTTTTAGCGGGCTTGGGCGCATGTTGTAGAGGATGACTACGGTGCCGTCCGGGGTGCTGAGGGGCGAGGCCATGATGGTGGGTTCGGAGAGGGTGAGCTCGCGATCGACTTTGGCTTCGACGAGTGGGAGGGTGAGAGAGGCGCGGCCGGTGCTGGCCCAGATGTCAGGGTAGCCGGGGCGGGTGGCTTTGGAGGTGTAGGTGAGGCCGGTGCGGTGGGCGATGTAGACGACTTTGCCTTTGCCGATGGTGCGTTCGATCCAGGCGGGTTGGCCGGTGGTGTACTTGGCGCGGATGCGTGCGCCGTCGGCGGTGATGGCGCTGGGGATGTTGAGGGGGATGACGGTGTGGGGGCGGAATTCGATTTCGCCTTTGATGGGTTCGATGGTTGGGGATGGGAGGGTTTCGGGCTTGGCGGCTTTTGCGAGAGCGGGTGGGAATTCGCGGGTGATGCTGGCGAGGGATTTGAGGGAGTCGAGGGGTTGGTTGTATTCGTCCCGGGTGAGGGCGTTGGCGCTGGCGCAGAGGAGGCCGCCGGTGGTGACCCATTCGCCGATATTTTTCTGGACAGCGGAAGCGACGCAGGGGTCCATGACGTAGAGGGCGTCGTAGTGCTGGAGTGCGCCGGCGGCGATCTGGTCTTCGGTGATCAGCTCGGGTTGGAAGTATTCGTGGGATAGGCCGATGAAGGCGGCGCGGCGATCGGTGAAGCTGGACTGGGGATCCCAGTATTCGGTGGAGTGGGCATAGAGGAGGGCGACGCGGCTGGGGCGCATGCGGGCGGGGGCGAGGATGTCATCGACCTGGCCGGCGCGGTTGCCGGTGATGCTGGTGGCGTCATAGCACGCGGCGTATTCGGACCAGTAGTCGGCGGGGGACGCGTAATAGGGGCCGAAGGCGAAGTAGCTGATGTACTTCACCTGGTTGGCGAGCATGGTGTAGGCGCGGAGGGGGTTGGGGCCGACGCAGTGCATCATCGGGAAGGACGCCGGTTCGCTTGATTTACCGTCGGCGCTCCAGCGGCGTGCGCCGGCGTTGAACGGGGCGACGGAGAAGGCGACGACCTGGTGGCTGTCCCATCCGGAGCCCCAGCCGCCGTAAAACATCCAGTCGCTGATGCCGGGCATGAGGGGGTAGCCCTGGTTGCCCATCTCGAACATGTCGAGGGGCATTTCACTGGGGAAGTAGAGGGTGTGGCCGCTGAGGCCTACGAAGCTGACCATATTCTTGTTGGGGGTGTTGGCGCGAACGGCTTCGGCGGCGATGGAGAACATGCGCGGGGTGAGGTAGCCGCTGTAGCGGCGGCTCCAGTAGTAGATGCGGGCTTCCTCGGGATTGCGGACGAGATCGCGGACGGTGAGCATGCGGACGTCGTCCCAGGATTTTTGGCCGAAGAGCTCGGGCTTCATGCCTTTGGCGGCGAGCCAGCGGCGGAAGCCGGCGTGTGCTTCGGGGATGCCGCCGGCGGGGAGCCATTCCTGTTCGACGTATTGCTTAAGGGGTTTGGCGACGGGGGCTGGCGTGTTGTCGGCGTCGTCGAGGCCTGTGTTGTCGACGGGTTTCTTTTCTACGAGGCCGCCGCCGGGCTGGAAGTCGGTGGTGATGTGTTCGTTTTTGCGGATGGGGCGGATCTGGAGGGCG
>JBBRHH010000415.1:0-5722 GCA_038222915.1 Tepidisphaerales bacterium | reverse complement strand
GCGGCCCTGGTCATGGATCAAATGGAGCTCAGGTTGGCGGCCAGGAAGGTCTCTTTGCTGGAACGCTCGCAGCACAAGTTGAGCGAGCAACTGCGTCAGGCAAATCAGTCGCTTGGCGCCAGCGAGCAGCGCTTTCGCGATTTGTACGAAGAAGCGCCGATTGCCTACGTGCATGAGGGCGTCGATTCCCGTTTCATCAGCGCCAATCGAGCCGCGATGCGGATTCTCGGTATCAAGCCGGAGGAAATCGAAGGAACCTACGGCCATTCCTTCCTTCCTGACGCACCCGACGCTCGCCGACGATTTGATGAGGCATTCGCGAAAGTCGGAACAGGCACCGACACCAGTGGTGTAGTTTTGGAATTGCGCCGCAAGGACAACGGCAAGCCGATCTGGATTCAATGGTGGTCCAAACCCGACCCAAGCGGTACGTCAACGCGCACCATGTTCGTCGACATTACAGATCGCATCCTGATGGAGCAGGAACAGGCTCGTCTTAAGGCCGAGAATGAGTATTTGTACGAGGAGCTACTGAGTGACCACAACTTCGGTGCCGTTATCGGCGAGAGTCCCGCCCTGCGGAAGGTCATGCAGCAAACGCAGCTTGTTGCTGCGACGGATGCATCGGTGCTGATCAACGGTGAAAGTGGAACGGGGAAGGAATTGATCGCCCGTGCTATCCATGAACAAAGCCCGCGCAAAGACCGGGTTCTCATCAAGGTGAATTGCAGTGCTGTTCCGGACAGCCTCTTTGAAAGCGAGTTCTTTGGCCATGTCCGGGGCGCTTTCACCGGCGCGATCAAAGACAAACCGGGGCGTTTCGAGTTGGCGGAGGGCGGCACGCTGTTTCTCGATGAAATCGGCGAAGTGCCCCTGGCGATGCAGGCAAAACTTTTGCGAGTATTGCAGGAGCAGGAAATCGAGCGTGTTGGTGACACTCGCGTGCGCAAGGTCGATGTCCGCATCATCGCCGCGACGAATCGTGATCTGAAAAGCGAAGTGGAGGCCGGCCGATTCCGTCAGGATCTGTTTTACCGCTTGAGCGTCTTCCCCATTGAACTTCCTCCGTTGCGAGAACGTCGGGAGGACATTCCTCTACTCGCCGCACACTTCGCGAAGCAGAGTGCGGCGAAAATGAATCGTCCCCTTCCCCGAATCACGCAAACCGTGATGCGCCAACTCACCGCATATCACTGGCCCGGCAACGTTCGCGAACTTCAAAACGCCGTCGAGCGCGCGGTTATTCTGTCAGCAGGCGAACCCCTGGTCTTCGATCTCGTGGAAGCGAAATCCGCGAAGACCCCTCACGCTACAAAGCAGACGCAATCGACGACCACTCTCCTGACGCGGGAAGATCTGAAACGCCAGGAGCGCGAGAACATCCTTGGTGCGTTAAGGCAAGCTGAGGGTAAGATCTTCGGCTCTGGCGGGGCCGCAGAATTGCTTGGAATGAAGCCGACGACGCTTGCATCAAGAATCAGGTCATTGGGCATCAGCCGGGGCGGTGGAGAATGGTTAACGGGGCCGCGTCCTGACTCCCCACGGTGAAATGCAGCCCCTTGTCGGGGAGATATGCGGTACCGATTCAAAAATTGACATTCACACACGACAACTGCCGTGTGGCACTACTGTCGGTTGCGGTAGATCCATAGCCAGCCCGAATCGCCGAAGGACAAATGGGACTTTTTCGTTTTCGAGCCTACCAAAATCAGCAACAAGGAGTTCTGAAACCGCTGCGTATTCGCCGGGTAAAAATGTTAGGGCCAATCCGAACAAATCTATGGATTTGTGTTGACCGTTGGTCGCGCACGTTGGTATCGTCACCCGAAGTCCGTTGGTGCAGCATCGGCGGCGGTATGACAGGCGGAAGGCTCGGCTTTCCTCCTCTCATCCGTGTTCTTTGACAATCGAATAACTGCCGTTCATGGCTTGGCAGAGAGGTAAAATCACCCCGTCGGTTTGGGGCGATTACGGGGTCAAAAGGGGGCGATTTTATGTCGGTTCGGGGCGATTTGAGGGTCAAAACGGGGAGGATTTGGGGTCGGAAAGGGGTCGGTTTTTCAGAGGCTCCGAGTGCGGTCGAAAAATATAACCGACTGTGAACAAAGACCTTGTATTTATGACCCCGTTACGATGTAGTCCAAACGCATTTTTTTTTGCGCACTATTAGGTTCAAATAGCCAGAAACCGACCCTCCCGCCGCCGCCGCATTCCTTCATACACCGCCTCCGGCCCCGGTAGCCGCCCAAGATATTCCTCGGCCACCGCATCCGTGAAATCCGCATTCCGCGTGTACCGAATCTGCAAATTTTTCTCCTGCACCACCGGCGTCGCCTTCAAAATCCGCCCCGTCCTGATCCCGCCAATTAACGTCGCGTGGGCGGCCTGCACCGCCTTCATCCCAATCACAAACGGATCGGCCGCCTCCGCCTCCGGAAATGCGTGCGCCAGCATCGGCCCCGAATCCAGACCCGTCGTCAGCAGATGAATCGTTGCCCCCAACAGTTCCGGCCGACCATCATACATCGCCCAGAAATTGCACGAGCTTCCCCGATAATAAGGCGACACCCCCATGTGAATATTCAAAGCCCGCCGCGCCACCAGTTCCTCACACAACCGGCCTTTGATGAAGCTCGCCCCGAACACCACGTACACATCCGATTCCATCGCCGGCAAAAGCGCATCGGCCTCCAGCAGATTCAAATCCCCCATCCGCAGCGGCAACTGCACCACATTCGCCGGCGCAAACCGAGGCCTTCCAAACACCTCGGTCTCCGCCGCGATCACCCGCTCAAAATACCGCTGCATCACCACCGACTTGCGAAAAAAATCGCCCACCCGCCCGGGAAAAACCGTGCTGCACTCCTGCACCGCATAAACACGATCGGCAATCCCCGCCAGCCCCTCGATCAGTGCCATATGCCGCGGCTGATTGCTGGTGAAAACAGTAATCTTCATCGAGACAACTCCGCCATCACATTGGCATGGTCCTCCCGGGGAAACTCCAGTTCACTCCCATTGAGCTGGCTCATATTCGCCCGAAACCCAAGCCGGATTCCCAGCCGCCGAAGCACCCGCAGCGTAGTGTCGTTATAAGAATTACAAGGATGCGACATCGTCACCGGCCGCTCCCCCAGTATCCCTTCGAGCACCCCGAGGTTCGTCGCATATTCCGCCTCCTGCCCGGCCTCATCCAGCCGCTCGATGCGCGTGGGATGCGTATGCGAATGCAGCCCAATCACATGCCCCTCACGATGCAGCTCCGCAAGACACGCCGCATCCATCCAAAGGCCACGTGCCAGATCCGCCGGCAAAACCCCCCGCCCGGCCATCATCAAATCCATCACCGAAAAATACCGCTCCGGCCCAAGCACCTCATCCCGCACAAACCGAAACCGCCGATCGGCCTCCGAATAAAAAGGAAACCCCGCCAGATACTCCGCAGCACAAAAATCCCGAAGCCGCCCCGCCATCAAGTCCGCAAACTCCGAAGCCCCCACGCCCAAAAAGAAAGCCAAATAAAAGTCATCAATCCCCGCAAAAAAATCTGTCCGAAACGCTCGGTAAAGCTCCAGCCGTTCCAGTTTCCCCTCCAGCACCGAAGTATAAACAAACCAGAAAGCAGTCATCCCCCGCTCCCGAAGCACAGGCAGCGCCACGTCGTACTGGCAGCGAAGATTGTCATCAAAAGTAAGGCAAAGATCATCGGCTCTTAAACGACCGGCATCGCACCGATCCACCCACTCCCGAGCCGCCAGCACGTGACCGAACGAATCAAGCACCGCCCCCAGCTCCACCCCCGAAATGGCCCCCTGCCCGCGCGAATGTCGCGCATCGCAAAAGTGATGGAACATGATTCCAGAGGCTGTTCGCATATCACATTATCGGGCCGAGGCAATCTCCGATGTTACTCCATTCTGAGTTCTTCGCGGCCCGAACGCTGGGGAGGAAGCAGAGCGTCGATTTCTTTCAGAGGAAGCGATTTCCGCCGCAGACGGCGATAGAGGCGATACGTCGCATGTCGAACAGGCTGCCGCTTACGGAATTCATGGAACATCCCGGCATAGCCTCGCAGCAGACCAAGAAGGCCCAAGTGCGGACAGCCGAGTTTGATTGTCAGCATAAGCATCGCCACAGTCACGATCGGAAGTCGCCATAACAACTGTGGCAACGGCGCATTGTACCATTCGTAAAGCACCAGATTTCGGGGGCCTTGCATGTGACGAAAGCGAAGATTTCTGATGGGCGACTCCAGGTGATGAACCGGATCCGCCCAGCCAAGTCGGACGATGTAGCCTGCATCCAGCAGCCGAATGGCGAGATCCGGCTCTTCGGCCTGGATAAAGTAGTATGGTCGATATCCACCCACCGCTAGAAACGCTTCACGACGGAACGCGACCATGCCTCCGTAGTACATGGCATCGACCCATACCTCGTTGCGGTCGACAGCGGAGAAGTTTGTCACGGTATCGATGCGTACATTGACGAACGGAAGCGTAACGGCACCGACGCGAGAATGGTTAAATGCTTCTAACGTCTGCCGAAACGTGTGCGAACTCGGTACCACACAATCATCGTCGATTGTAAAGAGAATTGGCGCTTTGGCACGCTGTGCCCCCTGATTTCGACGGTAGGCCGGCCCACGAGAGATGTCGCTTCGAACGAGTTCGACGTGCGGCATTTCCCGTTCAACCATTTCAGGAGTGCCGTCAGTTGATCCATCGTCCAGCACAATTACCTGTAGCGGGAGTGGCTGGAGCGCGATGGTCCGCAACGTTTCCAGTAAAAGATCTTTTCGATTGCGCGTGGGGATGATGACAGTCGCGATTGGTTGCACAGAGTCCGACTGAAATAGGTCGTTGTCAATCGCTTCCATCAGAATTCAAGTGACGGGTGCTTGAGAGGCACCTACGGCTTCGCGATAGCGCTGAACCTTTGCGGGTACACCAACCGCGATTGTACCGGCAGGCAGGCTCCTGGTCACGACGCTTCCAGCGCCCACAACAACATCATCCCCGATTGTTACACCTTTCAGAACGACGACATTTGCGCCAAGCCACACGCGATTGCCTATTCGCGTAGGACTTCCCATCAATGCCTGACGTAAAGGCACCTCTGCCGGATCCATGCCGTGGTCGTGATCCGTGATATAACAGTTCGGACCTATTGCACAGTCGTCCCCAATGACGATTAGTTCACTGGCGTCGATAAACGTGCGCCGATTGATGTACGTGCCGTTGCCGATCACTATTTTTTGGCCAGGAGCCTGGAGACCGGTACAAAGAAGAACAACGCCTTGGTCAAGAGCAGCAAAGCCATTGAACTGGATATTATGGGCGTCGCGGGGAATTTCGATCCGTCGCAACCAGACGTAACCGTTGAACCGTACACCCAGCAGTCGATAGAATACATTGCGCCAACGCGAGCCGAGGGCACTCCTTAGACGCTGGTACAGGAATAGTGAATGTGAAACGAAACTCATGGCGCGTGGCCGCAGGTTACGCCATTCGTTCGAATGGTCTTGATTTACAACATACTTTACACGGCCGCGACGCAGTTGCCAGCAACGTGGACGCTGAGATTCATCGCTGCGCGGTGCGACACGTCAACATTCGGTAGATGAAGATAATGGGAAATGCGAGAAGATATCTGAAACGTCCGGCTCGAATATTCCACCAAAAGATATCCAGATACAACCGCACTCCGTCGCGGAACATCCCGC
>JBBRHH010000414.1:0-5724 GCA_038222915.1 Tepidisphaerales bacterium | reverse complement strand
AGCTCGCCGGGTTTGTGGGCGGCGACCTTGCCGGATTTTTCGCTGCGGACGAGAAATTCGGGATGGGCCGGCGTGGGTTTGGCGGTATAGCCCTTGATCTTTGTCGTCTTGGTCAGCTTCTTCTCGACGCGGCCCACGGACTTTCCGCCGGAACTGTTCCATGATACGCGGTCGCCCTTTTTCAATGATTTGGCCATCGGATTCTCCTTCAGGTTTCAAGGGTGAACGCAAAGGCGATGCCGTGGAGGAAATCCGTATTTCGACGGTGAACGTTTCTTTGGTCGAAGTCCGATAAGGATTCAGGCGACGCACCCGCTTTGGATGGCGGGTGTCGGTTGTCGCATGGATGTGCAGGGAGGTTGGCTGATGAAGATGCAGTCGTGGCTTGCGGGCGTTGTTGTCGTTTGTTTCGGCGCGGGCTACGGCATGGCCGGCGGGTTTGTGCTGGTGTCGCAGCCGGAGTTGAAGCCGCGTGTTCAGGATACGCATTTGATCCTGCATTATGTGGACGCGAAGACTGGGCGGATCGCTTTCGTGGGTGACCTGCCGGGGATCGATGATCATGACACGGTGGGGCTGTTCAAGCCGGACTATGCCGGCGGGCGGCTGATGTATGCCACGTGCGGTGACGCGCGCAAGGAGAGCAATATTCGCGTGGTCGAATTTGGCCAGACGGTGAAAGTGCGCGAGCTGGTATGGCCCAATGCGCGGCTGCTGGATACGTGGTTGCAGAATGGCGATGGTCTCGCGGGTTGGGCGTTTGCTTCGGATCCGAAGCCGGGGGCGCCGCCTTCGGCTGTGTTGCAGCGGATGGACCTTCGGACTGGGGACGTTGAAAACGTGAAGTCGGCGACGCCGAGCCTCATGCTGGGCGGGCATCCGCTTCAGACTTCCGGGGATGGGCCGTATCTGTGGTATACGCCTTCGCGCGGGGCGCATCTGACGGATGATCCGGAGACGAAGTTTGGGAATCGGCCACGGTTGACGGCCACACTGGTTTCGACGCCGCCGGCGACACTGCTGCATGGGCACGAATCGTCGTCGTGGTATGTGGTGGGAAACCCGGCGGGCGATTTTGCGCTGGTGGAAGGGACGGGGGAAGAGAAGACCACGCCGAGCCGGCTGCTGGTGTATCGGCGCGGCGAGAACGCGTGGTCGTGGACGGAGTTGGAAGGGGTGACGAGCCGGGCGAGTCTGGTTGGGCGATTCATTGTGTTTGAGGAAGCAAAGGCGAAGCTGGTTCGCGACGAGCGCGGGCGGTCTTTTTATGATGACGTGGTTGCGACGGGGCGGAGCAAGATCATTTCGCTGGACAGCGGTGATGTGCTGGAAGTGAAGATGGACGGCGGGCAGGTGATGTGGGTCGATTCGAACCAGCTTCTGATGAAGAGCGGCAAGGAGCTTTGGCTGATGACGCATAATGTGCGGAAGATCACGGCGAGCCGATTGCTGGCTAAGCGGGATAGTTATTTTGACCTTTGCCTTTATGCGTTTCCGGCCGACGCTAAGCCTACGGCGGTGCAGATCAGTGTGCCTCGGACGCCGGTGGCGACGGGCCGTGATTGAGGGCGTTGTAGGCGTGGCGGGCGGCGTTTCGCGCGTTGGGATTTTTGTCTGACTGTAGTTCGCGCAGCTTTGCGAGGGCGGCGGGGTTGCTGATGTTGATTTCCTCCAGCATGTTGGCGGCCTGGCGGCGGGTGTTGGCGTCGGGGCTGTCCAGGGCGGCGACCAGGAATGGGATGGCGCGATTTCCGAGATGGATCAATATTTTTACGATCTGGCCGTCGACGTCCGCGGGGAGGGAGTCGAGGAGGATGGGGACGAAGTCGCTGGTGCGCTCGGGGGCGATCTCTGCGAAGAGGAGTGCGGCCTGGATGCGGAGGCCGGGGTCGGCGAGGGCTTTTTGCAGCTCGGGCAGTGCGGGTGCGCCGATGCGGCGGAGGATGTCGCGTGCGCCGGTGCGGGCTGGGGAGCTGGAGTCTGAGAGTTTTTGGACGAGTACGGCCATGACGCCTGGATCGGCGATGGCGGTGATGATTTCGACGGCCTGATCGTGTTGTGGGCTCATGTCGCGCGACATGGCCTTTAGGGCGGGCGGTGCGGCTTTGGGACCCATCGCGGCTACTGTTTTTGCTGCGGAGGCCGAGTAGAGAGGGACGTCGAGAAGCTGGCCGACCGCTTCGGCGGTTGGGAGGGCGTTGGGGCCGTATTTTTCGAGGAGCTTGAGGGTGCGGCTGGCGAGGCTGAGATCTTCGCGGCGCGGGCGATAGAAGGGGCTTGGGTCCAACTCGTTGCGTAAGGGGCTGCGGATGAAGCGCGTCACGGCTGGCGCGGGGGTGAGGACTTCGTTGAGCAGGAGGGTGAGTTTTGGCATGACATCGGCGGCCGGGGCGTTGATGGCGATGAGGGCGGCGACGGCGTTGGACCGGACCCAAGGGTTGGTGTCGTCGGTCGCGGCGAGAAGCTCAGTGGTCGCGGGCGTGTCGTCGGATGCCATGCGAACGATGGCGGTGGAGGCGGCTTCGCGCACGCATTCGTCAGAGTCCTGGAGGCAGGTGAGAAGCGCGGGGAACGCGTCGGCGGCTGGGGGGCCAATCATGGCGAGAGCGCAACAGGCGCGGAGGCGGACGTGGGGGTCGGTGTGACTGGTGAGTGGGATGAGCAGCGCGGTTGCGTCGGCCTTTGCTGCGATGAGCGCGGCCAGATCGGGGCGCAGGGTGGGCCTGGTTAAGTAGCTGATCGATTTCCAATTTACGGCCTCGATGATGGCGCCGTCTTCGGGGAGGAGATCCAGGTAATCGCGGGCGAAAGTGCTGTTGTCATGCAGGGAAAGGGCGAACTCCTTCAGACGGTAATGATGTTCCCAGTTTGGACCGGCGTGACAGATGGCCCAGCCGTTTCCCATGTTGCGGACGATTGAACCTGGGTAGACAAATGGCGCGGCGACGTTGGTGGGATCGTGAATGACGACCCAATCATCGGTTGGGCGGCTGAGTATGGAGAACGCGGTCTGGCGGCCGAAGTTGACGATGTGCTGGGCGGTGAAGAGGCCGATGTGCCGGTCGGGGGTGGTGGGTTGGGTCTGCAGATCGCGACTGAGTTTTTCCATCGACGGGCGGCTTAAGTAAAAGCTGAGGCGGAATGGGCCGTCGGTGGAGATGAACTTGTGGGCGCTGAAGGTGATGAGTGGGAGAACTAACCATGCTGGCCAGCGCCGGATGAGATTTCTGGTGGGGATGCGGGGACGGAGGGCGAGGACGGCAATGAGGGCGAGGACGTGAATGAGCCACCAGGCGATGGCGGTGTACGAGGTCCATTTGATGAGTGCGTAGGACTTGGGGGAGTTGTGCCAAATGGGTTCGGGGAAACGGGCGAGCCAGATTTGCCAGAGTGCGATGAGGGTGATGGCGAGGTTGAGCGGCCAGAGGCGCGGGTGGAGGAGGGTTTGGACGACGGGGTGGGAGAGCCAGGGTTTGGCGGATTGGGTGGGCTCGTTCTCGCTGTCAGGATGATTGGGGGTGTTGTCTGATTGCTGTTCCGCCATCCCGGCTCCCGATCTGGTTGTCGGGATTCTATCATGGCGGGATGGCGGAGAGCACGAATATTTCATGGTGCACGACGGGTTATTTGGCGATGACCTCGGGATAGGCGTCGAGGCCGTAGGCGGTGATGAACTTTGTGATGCCGATGCCGGCGTTGTGGGCTTTGGCGTCTAGGAGGAGGGCGTTGCGGAATCGGCCGAGGGCGATGAAGGCGCGGTATTCGGCGGGGATGTCTTTGGCGCAGGTTTCGACGGATGTTTCGCCGGACATCAGCTTGTTCCATCGCGCGGGGAGGTCCTGGGAGGGGGACTGTTCCATGGCGGTGTAGAGCCAGTTGGTGTCGGCGGGGGTGGTGGTTTTGGCGATGGTGGCGAGGGCCTGGCGCTGGGCAGGGCTGACGAGTTCGATGCGGCCGACCATGATGCGTTTGGTTTCGGAGGCGGGTGCGACTTCGAGCGGGAGGACGTGGTCGGTCCATGCGGTCGGGACCAGGAAGAAGAGGCGCTCGCCGGGGCTCTTGAAGTAGGAGGCTTCCCAGGTGTTCAATAGAGCGTCGGCTTCGTCGGCGAATAGGCCTTCGGCGACGATGGCGGTTTTCATTGAGGCGCGGAGACGGGCGAGATTGGCGGCGGAGTAGTCGGCGGGGTCGAAGCCGGCCCGGGTGGCGGCGAGGACAGTTTCGGGTTTGTCATCTGCCGATACGCGAACGGGAGAGATGTCGCGGAAGGCGACGGTGCGATCGGCGCGGATGTCGACGAGCCATAGGTTGTTGATGGAGAGCTCGTGCTGCTTCATGGATGGATCGAGCTGGGAGTGGAGCTGGAGAAGGGCGGGTTCCTCGGAGCCGGCGGGCTGGGTGCGGGCAACGCGGAGGGGGGAGTCGAGATGGCCGATGCCGCGGTAGAAGAGGAAGCGTTCGGTTTCGCCGGCGGCGGTTTTGACCTGGGCGGCGTTTACTTTGCGCGGGGCGAGCCAGACGTTGGCGGTGGTTTTGGGGCCCTGGTCGCGTGCGCCGACGGTGAGTTTGGGCCAGGAGAGCTGGCCGATGGTTTTGGAGGTGAGGGCGGACATGCGGGTGCGGCCGTTGCCGATGCCGGGGGCGTCGACGAGGGCGTCGGGATAGAACTGGCTGAGCCAGCCGCCGCGGAAGGCGACGTGGACGTTCATGTCGATGGGGGGCGAACCCTCGGGGAGATGGAAATAGATGACGGGCGTTTCGAGACGCATGGTGACGCTGGCGAGGCTTTGGCCGGTGGCGACGCCTTTTGTTTCGGCGAAGATGGGGGCGATATCGCCGGGCTTGGTGAGCAGATTGCTGCGGATGTTATGAACGAATGCGGGGACGGGTTCGTCGTCGGTGTTGATGCCGCCGAGGGCGCGGCCTTGTTCGTCTTGGAGGGCGGTGAAGGTGCCCCATTCATGAACGACGACGCCGGAGGGAAGGGTGGTGGGGGTTGGGATATTTGCGCGTGTGAGGCCGCAGAAGAGGAGGACGGCGCAAAGAGAAAGGATTTTTCGCATGAGAACCTCGCGGGAAAGGGGAGACACTTTGCCGGGATGATCCGGTAGGAGGTAGTCGAGTGGGGGAGCGGGGTTATTAGGGGGGAAAGTTGAGTCGTTTTTGTGCGGACTGGCGCTGTGGATGTGCGCGCAATTGGGTTGCATGTCGGTTTGGCTGGGGTGGGCTGGCGTAAGTGTTTTGTGGGCGGTTGGTTGGCCGGAATGTGGCGTGGCGCAGAGTTGGAAAAAACCGACACATAACCGACACACAACCAGCACATGACCGACACATGACCGACACAGAAACAACACACAACCAGACCACGACCGGCACAAAACCGACGCACGATTGACACGAGGAGAGTGACGAGGCGACGGAGGGGAGGAAGAGGGATTCTCGCGCAAAGTCGCAGAGGCGCGGAGGAGAGACGAAGCGATCGGGGTGCGAAGTGTGCGCAAAATTGTGTTTGGGCGGCTCGAAATGGTGCGTGGGGAATTCAAGTGTTAGCTTGGCCGATGTTTGTGATCGACGGGGTGTTTTTTTGCTGTCGGGAAAGCGACCCCAAAGCGGTATCGAAGGGGGCCTCCAACCTCCCTCGAATCGCCCCAAACCGACGGAAAATCTCCCCGTTTTGACCCCTCAATCGCCCCCTTTCGACCGAGTGCTGATGACTGAGTGGTG
>JBBRHH010000413.1:0-5725 GCA_038222915.1 Tepidisphaerales bacterium | reverse complement strand
GATACGGTGTCGAAAATGTCCACCGTGTTTCTCGAAGCCACTACGCTGGCGCGCCCCCTCATGTAGACCTGCACACACCGCGCCGTCAGCACCGCCGCCGGACCGACCATGGGCAGCAGATAGCGGTCCTTCCTGTCCTTGAACAGAATCATGATCGCCACCGGCACAAACATCAGGCACAGCGCATATACAAATTGTTCCGTGCGGGCCGAATCCGCGTCCCACTGCTTCTTCACCACATCGCGTGCCGTGATCCAGATGCCGCCGATCCAGAAAAACACCCACGGGAAGATCATGACGATGAGATATGGAAAATAGACAAAGATCGGGTCGGACCGGTCCATCGCGTCCCGCCCGGTGACGTCCTTGAACCAGATGACCCACTGGGCGCCCGGATTGCGCAGAAAAGCGGCCAGAAACCACGGCACGGCAACGGCCGATCCCAGCGCGATGCCCGCCACTACCGCCGGCCAGACGCGCACTCGATTGCCCTCAATGGGCCGTTGCGGCGCATCCCGCCAAAACTTCCACAACTTCCAGACCAGCAGCGGCACCAGCGTCTGCACAAACGCCACCGGCCCCTTGGTCATGAACGCCATCCCCAGCGCCAAACCCGCCCCCGCACAGCCCAGCCAGATGCGCCGCTGAAACACCGCCGTCGCAATGAACGCGTTTGCCGCAATCACCCACATCGTCAGCGGCACATCGGTCAGCGACACTTCCGCAAATCGCATGAACCCAAAGCTGCTCGCCCCGACCAACACCGCCCCCACTCCAATCTGCCGGCCCCCCAACGCGCCGCCCAGCGCATAGATCGCCACCAAAACAAGACACGCCTGTATCAGCGACGGCATTCTCGCCTCAAACGTCAGCCGATTGAACGCCGCCGCCCGAATAACGGGATCCGGGCTCGAACACGCCTTCACCGTCTCCGGCGACATGCACGTCGCGGTAATCCACGCCGTCAGCGGCGGCTTCTTCGTTCGCGGCTGGCCTTCCAGCGTCGGCACAAACCAGTGCCCGTCCCGCCGGATCTCCAGCGCCGTCGCAATATTGAGATTTTCCAGCGTCCGCCCGAATTCCCGCCTGCCGAGCATCGGCATGAAACAGGCCAACAACAGCAGAATCACCAGCAAAACTGGCCAATCAAACCGCGCCGTTTTCGTCGGAAGTAATTCGTTCACACTACAACTGTCCTTCTGTCATCACCCGGCGTCCACGTCCGTCGCCGTCGAGCCGTTCATCACCCGCTTCATCCCCTTGAACCCGAAACACCGCCACATATGAAAGCCGCGCACCACCACGCCGTTGATCCGGACCTCCACGTCCGGCATCAGGCGAGACGACGAGAACGCCGCCCGCAGATCCGGATCCATCTTTTTCCCCAGATAAATCGCCGGGCGTCCGACCAGTTCCGGCTGGTCCAGTGCATGGTCCCTCCACATGTCATACTGCGTCGTCCCGCGCCCATCCACGAGATAGGACCCGACACAATATGTGATCGGATGGTTCGGCAGATAAAACGCCATCTCGGCCGTCAGTTGGTAATTGTCGCACAGCACCAGCGTCCCCGGCGACATCGTCTCAAGATGCTGGTGCAACGCGTTTGCAAGCACCTCAAACCCCTGAAACTTGATCGTCGGATCCTTCTTCCGGAATGAGGTTGGCGGCTTCTTCTTATGCCACCACACATACCCCCCATCCAGCGCCGCAAACACCGGCTGCAGATCGTGCGCGAGCAGCACCATCACCGTCCCAATCCCAATCGCGCAATAAAACCAGGGCCGCCACGGCATCCACTGCCGGATCGACCGCAAACGCGTGGATAAAAAATAAGCCGTCAGAATCGTCAGCGTGAAATACGCCGGCGCCGGCCAGTTCGCCTGTACCTTTGCCCGAAAGCTCGTCAATCCGATGACCGCCAGATAAGTGATCCCGATCATCATCAGAAAATACGCCCGCCGATTGTTCGCGCCGAACGTCAGCGTCCAAACCACCGCCCCGCCCATCAGCACACAAGTCACCGGCCCCACCACCGCCATCTGCCCGGTAATGAAATCAGGAACATTCGATCCAAAAGACCCCGACCGGCCCAGATTGTGACCGGCCACATGATGCAGCGTTCCCCAATCGTGCTGCGCGTTCCACATGATCACCGGCGTCGTAAACGCCAAAGCAATCACCACCGCAATCCAAAACCCCGCCCCGCGCAGAATTCCCCGCGAAGGCCGGTCGATCAGCAGGAAGACCAGCAACATCACCAGCCAAAGCAGCATCGCATACTTGGCCAAAAACCCCACACCCACGGCAACCCCGATCCACGGCCACGGCCAGCGCTTCCCATCAAAGATCGCGATCGCCGCCAGGCAAGTCGCCATCGCCCAGCAAAAGTAGAACGGCGGATCGATCGTCATCAGCAGGCTGCCGGCCGCCAGCAACGGCATCACATGACTCAGCAGCACCGCCCCAAGCGCCATCCGTTCACTGCCAAACAGCCTCCGCGTCAGCCAATAGCTGCACAGCGATGAGGCCACCGCCAGCAAAAGCGCCGGCAGCCGCACAGCCAGAACATTGTCGCCAAAGATGCTGCAACTCGCCCGGATGATGTACGCAACGGCCGGCCCCTTGCTGTAATAGCTCAGCCCCAGCTTCCGCGACCAATCCCAATACTGCGCCTCATCCCCGGTCAGGTCGAACGGGCACCAATATTTCAAATAGACCAGATGCCCAAAAAATCCCAGCGAAAGGACGGCCAGCAATATCGCGCGGCAACGCCCCGGCGTCAGCCACGAGAGATTCCACACGGGACGTGAAATGTGAACAGTTTGGTCAGCGGTCGTCATCAAAGGCGGAACATTGTACGGACTCCGCCAATTTCGCAAACGACTGCGCAATCGATCGCCCGCAATCGCGCCTTATTTCGCCGGCGCGGCCTTCTTCTCCCCAATCTCAATGGCGATCGCGGTCTGCCCATCGGCATCGATGGTGATTCGCGCCTGCTGCCCAACCGCCAGATCAGCCAGCCCCTTCTTTTCCCCATCGATCATCACGGCCGTCGCATCGTTAACCTTCACCGGAAAAGTCC
This sequence comes from Tepidisphaerales bacterium, assembly GCA_038222915.1. GTDB lineage: Bacteria > Planctomycetota > Phycisphaerae > Tepidisphaerales > Tepidisphaeraceae > JBBRHH01. Next base: position 2,640 of record JBBRHH010000413.1, on the reverse strand, counting down.
CACCCGGCTTATCTCCCGGCTTGGTTGGAACCGTAACAATAAGGCTGCCATCCCGGACTGCCGCAATCCGCGCAGAGAAAATATGTGGACCGGCCACCACATCCCCGGCGTTCTCGAGGATTACCTCGCTCGTGGTATCGGCAACCCTCACGGTCATCGTCGATGCTGCACGGCCCGGAAACCGATATCTCAGGTTCACGACCCCTTTGTCCCGGATGGGCAGATAAACACCAGGCGCGTGGCCCGTGACAATCGCAAATCCGGCGTTGCTCGGCGTTTTCTCAACCGTCCAGCACGAGACCGTCACCGGCCCGGCCGCGCCGCGAGGCAATCTCAACATCAGAGCAGGCGAATCCACCCGATCATTGAAGCAGACGCGAACAGCGCCGTCACTCTGCAGCACCGCCAGATCAGCGGAGTTGTCTCCGTTAAAGTCGGCTACGGCAAATGATCGAAGGCCCTGCCGCGCGCTGCCAGGCCGCGGTTCGAGGCCGGGAAGTCGAAATTCGCCCTCTTCACCCATGGACCGAAAGCCTCGGTTGAAGTGATAAAGAACGTCAGCGTTGCGATAGCCCAGGCAAAGGTCCGTGTGTCCGTCGTGGTTCAAATCCATCGCCCCGACTGCCACCGCCCCGGGCGGGCACTTGCGATTCAACGATCCCGTGTATCGAAAGACATCGCTGAACACACACTTTCCATCGTTCTCCCACAGAGTGTTCTTTTCCGCTCCAGCTAGAAAAATATCTGCAAAGCCATCTTCGTTGAAGTCTCCAACTGCCTGGTTGGCCAGACCACCGCCTGTACAAACCGCAGACTTCACCGGTGCCTGAAATCCGCCTTCCTTACCCTTCCAGAGCGCGCCGCCAGTCGCCCCAGGCTCCAGAATGTCAACGTAACCGTCATTGTCTAGGTCCGCGACAATGCATCGCGAAACCTGGCCGATGTTCCCCTCGAATTTCGGAATCTCGACTCGCCGCCAGCCCTGCTGTGCAACCAGGACAATCGGTTGGTCTCGAGTGCTCACAAGCACCCCCGGGTGCCCGTCGACCGCACACGGCGCCAGGCCGATGCAATCCTTGACCTTCTGAGTCCACTGCGCTCCGGCCGCTCTAAATTCCTTTCCGCCCAGATACACGTTGATCGCTGATCCGTCGAAGCTCACCAGGTCGGCTACGCCATCACCATCTACATCTACAAACGTGAACATCGCGCTTTTGCTCGTCACGCCCGCAGCGGCGCTTGCGTCATCAAACGCGTTGTCATTCCCTTTTGACACCAGCAGTCGGTCGCCTTTGGAACTGGCGACAAAAAGTGCCGGCGTCCCATTCTTCGGCCATTCGATCGCCGCCAACACCGATGCATCCGCGATATTCGCGCCAAGCCAGTTGTCGGTCCACTTCACCCCAGCGGCGCACGGCAGGGTCGCATCCGGATGCTCAACCAGATGTCTGACCATTCGAGCAAGCATGTCGGTACCGCCGTCGAACGTCCCGGCCATTGGCGACGAGTTGCCAAGGATCTGCCACTTGGCCTCGCCCGCGCCTGCAACGTCCATCCAGACGCCCCCGATATGAACCTTGCCCTTGGCCACCCGCTTGCTGGTAATCAGCACCCCCGGCCGCGAGACGTTCTCGTTCAGCAGCAGGCGTATGTCGTCCGCCTGCTCTTTGTCGCAGTTTCCAAGGTCTATCGCGAACGCGGCCGGTGCCCGACCTTTGACCGCGTCATCCACCCGCAGCTTCCAGTTCTCGCCATCCTTCACGATCGTTCCGACCACAACCAGCTCGGCCAAATCCACCAGGTGCCGGGGCGTCAATTGCGGATTGATGATGGCCTGATTGCTGCCGCAGACGGCCAGCACCACCAGGATGAAAGTCGAAACTTTGAGCATGGCTTGTCCTCGTCTCCACGGTTGGGTCCGCGCCCCTGCAGACCTTCAATCACCCGATGCCCAACGTCGGCGCTGCAGGCAGCAGTGTAACCATCCGCAGCGCTCCCCTCCAGGCCCACCGCACGGCCCTGATCCTGCTTTACTGTTGTTCTCGCGCGGGCTAGGCTACTCCCTCGCATATCCGGCACGCACGTTTTCCGGCTGAGTTCCAGCCTTGGTGAAAATCGGAGAATCCTTGATGAATTCGACTTCACGGGTTGCCGCCTGTGTCCTTTGCGGCCTCGCCTTCTGTACCGCCGCGTGGGGCAGCGACGTCAACCCCGACGCCGGCACGCTCATCCTCGACGAAAGCGCCTACTGCACGGCGCACTACCGATTTGATGTCCAGAAGATCGCCGCCAACGCGCTAAAGGCCGACGGAGAAAATATCCTTGGCGCCACCCTGATGGGCCGGCTTGCCAAGGACGTACAAAAACGCCTTGCGCCCATGAATTACGACTGGCAGAAGGAGGACTGGCGCGACCACATGGACGTCGAGGTGGAATACAACAGTTTTGCAAGGAAGAACAGGGTATTCATCAGGGTGGGAAACATCACCGACCCTCCCCCGGCCCAATGGCGCGAAACCGCGTTCGACGACGCGGCATGGCCGCACCTTCGCAAGCCCGACGGAGTGGGCTCGCCCGCGCAATACAGCGTTGGAACCCCCGAAAGAAACGGCTGGCTGCGCGGCATTTTCCTGCGCTTCC
>JBBRHH010000412.1:0-5729 GCA_038222915.1 Tepidisphaerales bacterium | reverse complement strand
AAGGTGAAGTAAAAGAGGTGCACCAAAGCAATCAGACAGAGCTACGGAAAGGAGCAAGTCATGGGATCGACGAGCAACCGAGGGTTCGCATCAATGGACCGCGAACGTCAACGTGAGATCGCCCGCAAGGGTGGAAAAGCTGCTCACGAAAAAGGAACTGCACACGAGTTCTCCACCGACGAAGCCCGCGCTGCGGGTCGCAAGGGTGGCGAGAGCGTGAGCCAGAATCGCGAGCACATGGCCAGCATCGGCCGCAAGGGCGGCGAGAGCGTCAGCCAGAACCGCGAACACATGAGCCAGATCGGTCGCAAGGGCGGCGAACGCGTCAGCCGCGATCGTGGACACATGAGCGAGATTGGCCGCGAAGGCGGTCAGAGCCGTGGCCGTTCACCAGAACAGTCCGAGCAGATCGCCCCCGGCGAAGCCCATCGCAGCGACAGCAACAAGGGCGAGGGCCAAAAGGGCGAGAGCCGCAAGAGCGACAGCCAGCACATGCTGTAAGTCGGCTTACTCTTTTCGACCATTCGAATCCAAGGCACGGACAGGCATTGCTTGTCCGTGCTTTTTTTACAGTTCCAACGCGACCAGGCTTGCTAAATCCGACCGTTCGCTCTTGGCCAGCGTAATATGGCCCACAATCGACTTGCCCTTCAATCGCTCCACGAGATACGAAAGTCCATTGCTGCTCGAGTCCAGGTAAGGATTGTCGATTTGGCTTGGATCTCCGGTCAGCACCAGCTTGGTGCCTTCGCCCACTCGGCTGGCGATCGTCTTCACCTCGTGCGGCGTCAGGTTCTGGCTTTCGTCCACGATCATAAACTGATGCGGAATACTTCGGCCTCTGATATAGGTCAGCGGCTCCATCACCACCTCCCCACTCTCCAGCAATTGCCGAATTCGCTGCTCGACCGTCGACAACGTCGCGTGTGCAGTCGTCTGTCCTTCATTCGACAAGCGGTTCGACAATAGATACGCCATGTTGTCGAAGATCGGCTGCATCCAGGCTGTCAGCTTTTCATCCTTGTCGCCCGGCAAATAACCGATATCGCGGCCTAGCGGCATGATCGGCCGCGCCACCAGCAGTTTCTGATACACCTCGTCCTTCACTACCTTGCTCATCCCGGCCGCCAGCGCCAACAGTGTCTTGCCGGTTCCCGCCGACCCAAGCAGCGTTACCAATTTGATCGAATCATCCAGCAAGAGATCCAGCGCCATCGTCTGCTGCAAATTCCTTGGCACTATCCCAAACGGCGGCGTCCGTCTCGGCCTTACCGGCATCAGCGTCTCGGTGTCCGCGTGATACCGCGTCAATGCCGTGTGCGATTCCTCGGCCTCGTCCCGGAGCAGCACAAACTCATTGGCAAATAAATCTGTGTTCCCCATCGCCAGTTGCTTCTGGCTGAACAGTTGATTGATCGCCGCCGACGAAACTTTCATCTCGCGCCAGCCCGTATACAGCCGGTCAAAATCCACCTTTTGCGCTTCAAAGTCCTCCGTCTGAATCCCCAGCGTATCGCTCTTGATGCGCGCATTGATGTCCTTGGAAATGAAAACCACCGGCTTCCCCTCGGCCTTCAGGTTATAAGCACAGCAGATGATCCGATTGTCAGGGGAATTCACCGTCAGGTGCGGACAAAGCTTCTGTTCCTCGTCCACCACCACCCGAACCCGTCCACCCGTCTCCGGCACAGGTACGCCCTCCGAAAGTTTCCCGCCAAGGCGCAACCGATCCAGATGCCGAATCACCGTCCGCGCATTGCGGCCAAGGTCGTCGCTCCCGGTCTTGAACTTGTCCAATTCCTCCACAACGTCAAACGGAATAATGACTTCATTGTCCGCAAAAAGGAAAATGGCATTGGGGTTGTGCAGCAGGACATTGGTATCAACGACGAAATATTTGCGGTCACCGTTCGGAATCATTCCATCCACATCCGTTTCCATTGTCACCCCCCAACTCTTGGCGTATCACATGCGGACGATGGCATTATATCCGTTGAAGTTCAAGCCCCTGCTCCTCGAAAAGATTTGGGGAGGACGAAAATTTGAAACCGTCCTCGGCCGCACGCTCCCCCCCAACGCTCAAATCGGCGAGAGTTGGGAACTCTACGACTTCCCTCCCGGCGTCCTCAATAACTCAAGCGATTGGATCAGCGCCGAAGTCGCCAACGGCCCCATGGCAGGCCGAACCCTCCATTCACTTGTCACTGAATTTGGCCGTCAACTTCACGGCGACGTTCCCCTCGTCTCGCCAAGCGGCCAATTCCCCATCCTCATCAAATTCCTCGACGCCCGAGAACACCTCTCCGTCCAGGTCCACCCCGACGAAGCTTATGCCGCCAGCAACCCCGGAGCGCACCTCAAGAGCGAAGCCTGGTACGTCATCCAAAGCGATCCTGGCTCGGTTTTATTCAAAGGCCTCAGAAAGGGCGTCACCCGCCATCAGTTCGAAACGGCCTGTAATAACGGTACGGTCGAAGATCTAATCAACGCCATTCCAGTCAAAGAAGGCAGTTGCTTCTACCTCCCCAGTGGCACTGTCCACGCGCTGGGCAAAGGCATCCTAGTCGCCGAAGTCCAAACCCCCAGCGACACCACCTTCCGCGTCTTCGATTTCAACCGGATAGACGCCTCCACCGGCCAACGCCGCACACTCCACGTCAACCAGGCCATGCAGTGCATCAACTTCGGCGAAGAACCCCCGACTTCACCGCGCGCCCACGTAGGCGGCATCTTCACCACCGTCTCCCAACTCGTAAGCTGCGAGCACTTCAAACTCGAAAAGGTCCGCTTCACTGAAGGCGTCGAAGAACCGATTCCCTACGACGAACCCGTCGTCTGGATCATGCTTGAAGGCCAGGCCCAAATCACGGTCAAAGGAATCAAGGACCCAGTGCCCCTGTCCAAAGGCGAGACCGTCTTCCTTCCCGCTGAAATGGACACGCCCATAATTAAAACCAAAACCGATTGCATCTGGCTCGAAGCAACCTTCCCAACCAAAACAAGCTGATCTCGCTGCGTAACTTCCACCGTTCGTGGTGAAACCGCTGTCAAACGGTTACCATCCCCGTTTCCCCATGAAAGAACGAATCCAAAAAATCCTGGCCAACGCCGGAGTGGCCTCCCGTCGCAACATCGAAGAAATGGTCCTTCAGGGCCGGGTCAGCGTCAACGGCAAAGTTGTCCGCAGCCTTCCCATTCTCGTCGACCCCAACAAAGACACCCTTGAAGTGGACGACGAGGTCGTAAAAACCGGCGAGCCGAAAATCGCCAAGCGATATTACATCCTCCTCAACAAGCCCAAAGGCGTCGTCAGCACCAACGTCGCCCAGGGCGAGCAGCGCCGCGCCATCGACCTGCTGCCTCCCATCGGCCCGCGCCTCTACCCCGTCGGCCGCCTCGACGCCGAATCCCGTGGCCTCCTCCTCCTCACCAACGACGGCGATCTCACCAACAAGCTCACCCACCCGCGCTACGGCGTCTCCAAAACGTACCGAGCCGTAGTCGACGGCTTCGTAGCCCCCGAAACGCTCGAAGAACTCCAAAAAGGAATCTGGCTCGCCGACCGCTCCGGCCAGGGCTTCAAGACCGGCCGCACCCTCCTCCGCATCTCCCATCGCACCCGTCATCAAACAGTCCTCGAAGTAAGCATCCGCGAAGGCCGAAATCGACAGGTGCGACGCATGCTCGCAAGCGTCGGCCACAAAGTATGCGACCTCATGCGCATCAAGATGGGACCCCTGACCCTCCATGGCCTGGGCGTCGGCCAGTTCCGACCTCTCTCTCCCAAAGAAGTGCGCGAACTCAAGCAATCCGTCAAACCACCCGCCAAACCGGGTTCGCAGGATCAAGAAGTTGAAGACGTCGAGAAGAAGCCAAAGAAAGCCCGCCGGCGAAGTCACAACGAAGCTTGAGGAATCGGTATGCATTCACGCACCAAGAGGGTCGTTCTCGGAACGCTCATCACAACGCTCGCCCTCCTCGTGACTCAGAACGTCCTATCTGCCGACCCGGCCACCAAGCCGTCCAGCGCAAAATACGAAAAAGAAATCGCCGCCTTCGAAGCCGCAGACAGGATTTCCCCACCCGCCCCCGACGGCGTCCTCTTCATCGGCGATTCCGGCATCCGCATGTGGAGGTCTCTCGAAAAGGATTTCCCTGACGACAAAGTCATCAATCGCGGCTTCGGCGGCTCCGAGCTGCTCGACTCCGTCTACTTCGCCGACCGCATCGCCATCCCCTACAAACCCCGCCTCATCATCCTCCGGGCCGGCGGCAACGACATGACCAACGGCCGAACCCCCGAACAGGTCCTCGCCGACTTCCAGGCCTTCGTCGACAGAATTCACGCCAAGCTCCCTGAAACTCGCATCGCCTTCTTCTCCCTCAACCCCAACCCCGCCCGCTGGGCGCAGGCCGAAAAACGCAAAAAGGCCAACGCCCTCCTCAAGGATTACATCGCGTCTGGCAAGAATCTCGATTTCATTGAAGTCTGGGATCAATTCCTCGGTCCCGATGGCAAGCCGCGTGAAGATCTCTTCATCGGCGACCGCATGCACAACAACGCTGACGGCTACAAAATATACGCCGACGCCGTTCGGCCTCATTTGAAGTGATACATCCCCGCGCGGTATGAAAGTGCGTCCAAACGGAGAACCGCCATGTCCATCTCTCCTACGCGTCTCGCCTTTCTCCTGATTCTGGCTGCCTCTCTCGCCAAGGCCGATATCATTACGCTGAAAGACGGCACCAAATACAACGGCACCGCCATCAAGCAGGGCCAGGAGTGGTGGATCAAAACGACCGACGGCAAATCGATCATCGTCTCCGCCACCGAAGTCACCTCCATCTCCTACACCCCCATCCCCTCTTCCAAACCCCCGGCCTCGCGCCCTTCCGGCTCGCCCACATGGAATGTCACCCGCCAAAGGGCGGACAGCGCCGATACCCCCCTCGCCGCGATCGCTCTCTGGCAAAAATTTCTCGACGCCACACCGCCTGGACCTGACCACGACGCTGGTGCAAAGGAGCAGGAAACATATTTGAATTACGCCGAAGACGGCGCAGAAAAGATCAACAACAAATGGGTCTCCGGCAACAACCGCAAAGCGATTCTCACAAAGGCCAACGAAGCTTTTGAACCGGTGAATGCCCTCATCAAGGAAAAAAAATACGTCGACGCTCTGAAAAAGCTCCAGGAGGTTGGCGGCATCTATCCCAATTCCTACCCCCTCTTGTTCCTGATCGCGTGGGTCAACACCCACGCCCAGAAATTCCCCGATTCCATCAAGTTCTACGAAAACGCTCTCCACAATCGTCCCGACGCTCCCGAGGCGCTCAACAATCTCGCAGCCCTCATCGTCGCCACCGAAAACTCCTACCAGCGAGGCCTCGCCCTTCTCGTCCGCGCCGCTGAAAGTCAGGACAGCGAAGGCCTCGCCAAAAATCTCGCCAAAACAGTTGCAATGATGCCCGAAGAAATGACCCACGACGCCCGCTACAAACCCGCCATCGAGCTCTCCAAAAAGCTCAGCGAACGCTACAAGCTCGACCCCGCCACCAACTGGGCCACCGCAACCTGGATTGTCATGGCCAGTCGCGATGAACCCATGCAGGGCCTCGACCCCTACAACCTCAACCTTGCAACTGCCACCGGCGTCGTCATTCGCAACGACGGCCTGATCCTCACGAGCAAACATACCGTCGACAAAGCCGATGCCATCATGCTGATC
>JBBRHH010000411.1:0-5744 GCA_038222915.1 Tepidisphaerales bacterium | reverse complement strand
TGGACGGCAACTATACGGCGGGCGAAGGGCTGGCGAATGTAAACGTGAGCATCGTGGGGACGGGCGGAACGTTTTCGACGACGACGATGACGGCCGGCGGATATCAGATGCAGGTGCCGGAGGGAACGTACACGGTGAAGTTCAGCGGGCCGGGGGTCTCGAAGCCGGTACGGAACACGGTGACGGTGGGAAGCGCCAATGCCAAAGTAGATTTGAAAGAGCCGATCACGCCTGCGACAGCGCCGAGTTTCAAGACGGCGGGGGCGAATAGCATCGCGTTTGATTCCAAGGGGCGCTTGAATCTGGCGTGGTACGACACGGCGCATCATTCATTGATGGCGGCGTCGCGTAACGGGCATGGGGTTTGGACAAAGCCGCTTACTGTCGATCAGAAGGGGAGGGTTGGCAGCTTTTTGTCGGTGGCTGTGGACAGCAAGGGGAGGCCGGGCGTGGCGTATTACGATGCAACCAACAAAGACCTGAAATACGCGCATCTGGTCAATAAGCGGTGGGTGATTGAGATTGTGGCGCACTCCGGGAATGTCGGGCTATATCCGTCGCTGGCGTATGATTCGACGAACCATCCGGGCATCAGTTATTATGATGAAGCAAATCAGTCGCTGAAGTTTGCGACGCCGGCGCACCAGCAGTGGAGCCGCACAACGGTGGATTCCACCGGAATTTCCGGAAAGACCAGCAGTGCCGGGATCGACGCGGCGAGCGGACACTGGGCGGTGGCGTATTCGCACGACGCTGACAACGATGTGAAATATGCGACGTTGGAGGATTCAGGCTGGAGCACGCATGTGATCTCCCAAGCCCAGGGGGTTGCGCGCAGCATCACACTGCAAAACGTCAATGATCTGCCGTCGATCCTGTTCTATGACGCCGCCGCGAGCAAACTGCAATATGTGATTTACGACCATATCAGCACGGTGCTGCAAACCGCCGCCACTGGTTCGTCGCTTTTGGGAACGATGGTCGTTGATGCGATCAGCGGCGATCCGCAGGTTATCTATCATGACGGCACAACCAACACGGTGTACCGCGCGGATGGATCTGGTTCGTCATGGGTTTCGACGAAGCTGCTGAGCGGCATCCTGCGGCCGCTGTCGGCGGCAGAGAGCCCCGGCGGACATGTGAGCTACACATGGATTCATCCGACAACGCACGCGGTGCATGTGGAAGACCTGTGATCGGCGTGGATGAAGATTACCTGTAACCCGGCCATCGGCGGCGGTACACTCCTGCGATGCGATGGAACCTGCTCCCCCTGCTCTTGTTCTGCCTGATAGGCTGCGCGGAAGACAACCCACCAGCTCGAGAAACAATTTTTCGGCCGCCTCCGGCGGTTTGCACGTACAGCATCCAATCGCCCGACAAGATCGAGATTCGTGCACCGGAAATTCCGGAACTTCATTTGAAGAAAGCGGCGGTGGGTGAAGACGGGCTGGTGACGTTTGAAGGACTGGGTGGATTTCAGGCGGCGGGGAAATCTCCGGATGAACTGGCGACCAGCTTGCACAGCGCCGTGCAGCGCAAACATCCCGGCGCAAAACTGAACATCGACGTGTGCGCACGCAGCCGGCATTTTTTTGCTTATGGGTATGGGGTGGCGACGCAGGACAAATACACGTTTGTCGCGTGCGAGACGGTTACGAGTGCTCTGAATACTGTTGGATTTGACGAGACGATTTGGCCGGCACAGGTGCGGCTGGTGCGGCCGGGGAAGAATGGCGGGCCGGATCGGACGATCCTTGTGGATTATGGGCCGATGTTCGACGAGGGTGGAAAGCCAGCGGATTATCTGCTGGAGGATGGGGACATTCTTGAAGTGACGCGGACGCCACTGCGGCGGAAGTCGAATATTCCGGTGACGCAGCCTTCGGCGGTGACGCAGGGTGAGAACACTGTTCGGCCGTGTGGGAAGCATGAGTAGTTGTTTTGAGGCGGCACAATGGGTGACGAGATCGATGAGTTGTTTCGGCTGACCCGCTGCCCCATGTGCGGTTACACCACTGAAGCTGTGGTGGACTTTGACTTTGACTGCGAGCCGCCGGTTGGAGTTCGGATTGAAAGTTACATTTGACACTGGCATCAGATCGCGCGCGAGACGGTGGAAGGACTTTCGTAGAGATGACCATCAACGGCGCGATGCCGAAACAAATGACCGGTATGACGAACAGCGCGTCAACGCAGCGCCTGCGATGGTTTCTTTCATTCGTGCTCACCCCGCTGGTTCTCTACCTCCTGACCTTCGTCGCCCTCACCTGGCCGGCGGTTCAGTTCATTTCGACGCACTTTTTGACCGGCGCTGACGACGGGCTTCAAAACGTCTGGAATTTATGGTGGGTGAACAAGGCCGTCACGCAGTTGCACCAGTCACCGCTTCAGACTGCGATGCTGCATTTTCCTGGCGGGACGACGCTGCTCGGGCACACGCTCAATCCATTTAATGGTTTGCTGGCGATCCCCCTGCTGCGGTTCATGTCGCTGGTTCAGACGCACAACGTGATTGTGATTTTTTCGTTTGTGGTGTGCGGCTGGACCATGTTTCTTCTGGCGTATGAGGTTTCGCGGTCGTATGCAGGCGCGATCCTCGCGGGATTTGTGGTTACTTTTTCGGCTTATCACTTCGCCCATGCGCGCGGTCATCTGCAGTTGGTGTCGCTGGAGTGGGTGCCCCTTTGTCTGCTCTGCCTGCTGCGTCTCTTACGGCGCCCGAGTATTGGAATGGCGATCGCGGCCAGCGGCGTGCTGTTACTGGTGGAACTTTGCGATCATTATTATTTGTTCTACTGCGTGATTGCCGGCGTGCTGATGGGGGCGGCACAGTTGCTGAAGAGGGGCGATGTTCCACTAAAGAATTACGTACTTCCGTTGATTACATTTTTGATTTGTGCGGGGGCTACGACGGGCGTGCTTGCGATTCGTGTGATCCTGGCGAATCAGCGTGATCCATTTCAGTTGGCGCATGATCCGGCCGTGTGGAGCAATGATCTTTTTGGAGGATTTGTGCCGGGGATTTCGTGGCGCTGGGCTGGATTAACGCGTGGTTATTGGGAGATGGTTGGCGCGGCGCCCCGGAATGCGGTGGAACCTTGTGTTTACCTCGGGTGGGGGACGATCATGCTCGCGGTGATTGGGTGGTGGCGTCGAGGGTCACGGGATCCAAAAGGCCCGGGCGGGAGGGGGTACTGGCTGAGTGTGGCGGGGGTATTCTTCGTCCTTTCGCTTGGCCCGCGACTGTGGATCGGCGGGCGTGATAGCGACTTGTCGATGCCGTATGCGCTTCTGGAGGAGATTTTCCCGCCGCTGCGGATGTCTGGAATGCCGGTACGCATGATGGTGATGGTGCAGATTGCTTTGGCGGTGCTGGCGGCGTGTGGGTTTGCGACGTTGAAGAGAAAGCTATCCGGGAAGCTACATCCAATTGGCTGGTGCATGATCGCTTTGATTGTCATCGAATCCTGCCCGGCGGCGTTTCTGCTTACTGCGCCGGCGGTGCCGCGATATGTACGGGAACTTCAATCGTTGCCGGAGCGCGGCGGGGTGATTGATCTCAAGTCGGATATGTTTGCCAGCCTGTACTATCAGACCATTCACGAGAAACCGCTGGCGTGGGGATACATTTCGCGCGAGCCGCAAAGCGTGGCGGCAGAAGGCAAGCACCTTTGGGATTTACTTGGCGTAGAGGATTACACGGCGCTTCGCCGAAAGATGGGGTTTGGATATCTGATCGATGGCAAGCCGCGGAGTGATCCGAGACTCAAGTTGCGATTTCATGATGGCGAGGCATGGATATATGCGATCGAGGAATGAGTTTACTGACGGCCAGCTTGTCGCAGCACTTCGTTTGCCCACTCCGCGTCTTGGCCTTCCAATGGGGGATCGCATGGCCGCCGATAGTCGGTGCGGTCGTAACGGCCCTTGAGGTAAGATTGATTGATCATTTCCTGCAAGTCGAGAGTTACATCCTGTTCGCCGTGCCGGAGCGGGACAGGCGTTAGAGCAAGCTTCTGACGCAAGGGCATTCGATAGAGTTCCACGCGACCAGGCTTTTCGGCGCGGCGAATGGTCGCCCGGTATGTCGTGTAGTGCCTGGAATGAAGAACATATGAACGCAACAAGGCAAGCCAGTCGCCTTCGCGCACAAGGTCTATCTCGACGACACTGACGTCGGCTTCGAGAAGCTCTGCACGCTTGCTGCGATAGTCGCGCATTGATTCGCCGCGACGTTTATTGGTCGGGCTTAGAAACTCGATGACTGTCACCAATCGCTCAGTTTTCGCATCAATGATTGTGATGTAACGCTCGGTGCGTGGTTCCATCTGCGCAAGCAATACAATTGGGTCTGCGACGACGCCGACGTTGGCAGCGTTGGCGGTTGGGGATGACGCCACAATGGGTGCGCTCTCGCTGACGAGGACATCGGGGATGACAAATCGTGTCAGATCCTCTTCTTCGGGAGCGATCGCGACACGTTCCTCGACGCGCGATACGAGGTCATCAGGGAGTACCGCATTCAACGCATCGGAGGAGTATGCCACCAGGCGGCTATGGATGTCGCCCCAATGCAGCTCAAGATATGGATCCATTCCCGGAAATGGGCTCGGCATCGGCTCTCCTGTGCTATAGGAGTATATCCGATCCGCAGGCGGAAGGCTTCCCGTCCCGCTTGCCTTTACCAATCCCTGAATCGAAGATCATCTGGCCGAAACTTTCGTATGGATGCTTGTGACGTATTTGCGGAGTAACGTGTGATCAAAGTTGCAATGATCGGCGCGGGCAGCGTGGTCTTTTCCAAGAATTTGACGGGGGATATTCTGGGATTTCCGGAGTTTCGGAAGGCCACTTTTTCTTACATGGATATTGATGGGGAGCGGCTGGAGGTTGGGGCGAATTTGTGCCGGAAGGTGGCGAAATCGCTTGGGGCGGAGCCGTGCATTTCGGCCACTCAGGATCGGCGCAAGGCGCTGGAGGGGGCGGACTTTGTCATCAACATGGTGCAGATCGGGGGCTTTAATTCCACGCTGGTTGATTTTGAGATTCCGCGCAAATATGGGCTGAATTTTACGATTGCCGACACGACGGGGCCGGGCGGGTTGTTTCGGGCGCTGCGGACTTTCCCGATGTTGACGGGACTGGCGCGGGACATGATGGAGGTTTGCCCGAGGGCGACACTGCTGAACTATTCGAACCCGATGAGCATGAACATGCAGACGCTGTCGCGGACGAGCGATGTGCGCGCGGTGGGCCTTTGCCATAGCGTGCAGGGGACGCTGAATGAAATCATGGGATATATCGGCATTGACCCGGCCGAGGTGGCATTTACCTGCGCGGGCGTCAACCACATGGCGTTTTATCTGCGGCTGGAGAAGGACGGCGAGGATCTTTATCCACGGCTGTTTGAGGCGATGAACGACCCGGCCAAATATTGCACCAATAAGGTCCGGTTTGAGCTGATGAAACGCCTTGGCTATTTCGTGACTGAATCTTCCGAACATAGCGCTGAGTATTGTCCTTACTTTATGCGGCATGGGGCGGAGCAGATCAGAAGATTTGATGTGCCGATTGATGAATATCTGCGGCGCTGCGATGGGATCGTCGAGGAGTTTGAGCGGATGAAAACGTTCAGCAAAACGGACGAGCCAATGGACGCACATCGCAGCCAGGAATATGGCAGCTTGATCATTCATTCGATGGTGACGGGCACGCCGAGGGTGGTGTATGGGAACATGCCC
>JBBRHH010000410.1:0-5769 GCA_038222915.1 Tepidisphaerales bacterium | reverse complement strand
CCGCGAAGAATCTGGCCGATTTCAAGGGCAGCGTGGTGATGATTGTGAACGTGGCGAGCAAGTGCGGGAACACGCCGCAGTATGCTCCGCTGGAATCGCTTTACGAGAAGTACAAGGACAAGGGATTTGTGGTGATCGGGTTCCCGGCCAACAACTTTGGTCATCAGGAGCCGGGGACTGAGGCGGAGATCAAGGAATTCTGCACTTCGACCTATCATGTGGCGTTTCCGATGATGGCGAAGATCAGCGTGAAGGGGGACGACAAGGCGCCGCTGTATCAGTATTTGACGGACAAGGCGAAGGCCGGGGATTTTGGCGGGGAGATTGAATGGAACTTTGCGAAATTTTTGATCGGCCGCGATGGGAAGATCGTTTCGCGCATCGGGGCGAAGACCAAGCCGGATGATGCGAAGGTTGTGGCGTCGATCGAAGAGGCGCTGGCAGCGCCGGCTCCTGCTAAGAAGTAAGTGCTGGACGAATGGCGGCGTTGTACGCCCTGTTGATTTTCGCAGTGCTGCTTGGCCACATCGCGATCGGGCGCGTGTGGCTTGGCCGGGTGCACACGACTTATCTGCCTGGGTTTTTGTGGCGGCCGCTGGTTGTAATCAGCAATCTCGTGTTGGCGCTGTTGCCGGTCTGGTTTCTCTACGCATTTGTGGTTCATCGGGGTTTTCCGGGCCCTTGGCGGGTTTATGTTTTTGTGTGCCTGGGCGGGCTGGTGCTGGGAGCCCGAGCGGTGTTGTGGGAGGTGATGCGGGGGCCGTATCCGTCGGAGTCGTCGAATTCCGGGCGGGTGATTGATGTGGCGAAGGTGCTGGGGTGTCGGCCGCTTACAAAGGGGCGGCGGGGCCGGGTGGCGCGGCTGCCGTTCAATGAGATCTTTCAGGTTGAAGTGATCGAGCGGCATATCGGGCTGCGCGGTTTGCCGGTGGAGTGGGAGGGGCTTTCGATCCTGCATTTGAGCGATCTGCATTTCAATGGGACGCCGGGGCGGGAATATTTTGAATATGTTTTTGAAAGGGCGGCGGAGCTTGCGCCGGACATGGTGGCGCTGACGGGGGATATTGTGGATTATCCGGAGATGGTCGAGTGGATTCCGACGACGCTTGGATTGCTCAGGCCGCCGGAGGGGGCGTTTTATGTTTTGGGGAATCATGATGTGCCGGACCGTCGGTTGATTCGGCCGGCGGTTGAGGAGCTGGGATGGACGCGTGTGGGAGGGTTGCAGTTGACGCGGGAGATTCGGGGGAGGACGTTGTTTGTTGCGGGGACGGAGCGGCCGTGGATTGGGCGGGAGCATCCGGATGTGGGTCAGATGGCGGGAGCGGACTTCAGATTGTTGTTGAGTCATACGCCGTCGGTGACGCGATGGGCATTGAGCAAGGGGTTTGACCTGATGCTGGCGGGGCACCTGCATGGGGGGCAGGTGCGGTTGCCGGTGATCGGGCCGCCGCGGGCGGGGTTGCGGTTCGGGGTTTATGAGTATCGTGGGTTGGTGCAGCATGTGAGCCGGGGGTTGGGGCAGAGGAGGCCGATCCGGTTTCGATGCCGGCCGGAGATTTGCAAACTGGTGCTACATGCGGCGAGGGTGTGAATGGATCAACCATGAAAATTAGAATTTGCGCACAGATATTATTGCACTGGCGTATTATGGTTCGTGGTTGAGCGGTTCGCTTCGCAGATCGTGCCAGTGAGCTTGCGCCGACGGACCACATCGCAGTCTTGTTCGCAGGGATTGATGGCGAAAAAGAAGATCACAAAGCGAGTGTCGTCGCAGGTGAAGAAATTGCCTGATGCCAGCCGCGTGGCGGCGGCGGCGCCTGTGATTGAGTTGGGGGAGCGTGGGGCGACTTCAAAGCTGATTATTGTTGGGATGGGGGCGTCGGCGGGGGGGTTGGAGGCGGTGTCGCAGTTCTTGCGGGCGCTTGCCCCGGATACGGGGATGGCGTTTATCCTGGTGCAGCATCTGGCCCCGGACCATGACAGCATGATGCCGCATTTGATGGCATTGAATACGAGAATGCGGGTGCTGCAGGTGGCGGATGGGATGGCGCTGGAAGCGAACTGTGTTTATGTGATTCCGCCCAACACGCAGATGAGGATCGCCGCGGGGCTTTTGCAGCTTGCGCCGCGGCCGGAGCGGGCGCAGTTCATGCCGATTGATTTCTTTTTCAACTCGCTCGCGGAGTTTGCGCAGTCGCGGGCTGCGGGGATCGTATTTTCGGGTACGGCTTCGGATGGATCGCTGGGGATTCGGGAGATCAAGGCGGCCGGCGGGATCACGTTTGCGCAGGCTCCGCAGACATGCAAGTTTGAGGGGATGCCGCGGTCCGCGATTGCAACAGGGGCCGTGGACATGGTGATGGGGCCGGCGGAAATTGCGGTTGAACTTGGGCGGATCGCGCATCATCCATTTCTGGATGGAGAGGAGTTACCGTATCCGACGGATGAGTCGCGCGAGGATGTTCTGGAGCCGAGGCTGATTCGAATTTTTGCCATGCTGCGGAACGCGACCGGGGTGGATTTTACGCATTACAAACGGCCAACGATCCGACGGCGTTTGCAGCGTCGCATGGTGCTGCACAAGATCACGAACATCGATCAGTACATCAAGTACATGCAACACAATCCGGCGGAAATCAGCAGCCTGTACCAGGACATCCTGATCCATGTAACGCGGTTTTTCAGGGAGCCCGAATCGTTTGGGCTTTTGAACGCGCGGGTCTTCCCGACGTTGATCGAGCGGCGGCAGGCCGACATGCCGATCCGGATCTGGGTTCCGGGGTGCTCAACGGGGGAGGAACCGTATTCGATTGCGATCGCGTTGTCGGAAAGCCTTGGGGAGGACGCGCATCGTGTGCCGATCCAGGTTTTTGCAACGGACGTTAGCAATACGGCGGTGGAGCATGCGCGGGCCGGGTTCTATCCAGAGAGCATTGCGGCGGACGTTCCTGAAGACAGATTGCGGCGGTATTTTACGAAGGTGGACGGGGGGTATCGGATTATCAAAGCGGTACGCGACCGGTGCATTTTCGCGCGGCAGGACCTCACGCGGGATCCGCCGTTTTCCAAGCTGGATCTGATCGTGTGCCGGAACGTGCTGATTTACCTGGGATCGGCGATTCAGAGGAAGCTGACGCAGGTGTTTCATTATGCGCTAAAGCCGACGGGATTTTTGATGCTGGGGGGCGCGGAGTCGATTGGGCCGCATTCAGAGTTGTTTTCGATTGCCGACAAACGACATAAGCTTTATCAGCGCAAATCGAGCACGGTTCGCGCGGACATGGAATTTCGGCCGGGAGACAAGGACATGGGACGTTCCGGGCAGGAAGAAGCGAAAGTGCAGGCGGAGCCGAAAAGAACAAATAACGCGCAGACTGAGGCATCGCGTTTGATATTGGCGCGATATTCACCGGCGGGCGTGGTGGTGGATTCGGAGATGCGGATCATTCAGTTTCGTGGACAGACGGGGGCGTTTCTCGAGCCGGCGCCGGGGGAGGCGACGTTGAGTTTGTTCAAGATGGCACGCGAGGGGCTGTTGTCGGGGCTGCGCGGCGCGCTGGCGGAGGCGAAACGGCTGGATGCACCGGCGCGCAAGCAGGGCCTGCGGTTCAATTCGGATGGATTGGATCGCAAGGTGAATGTGGAGGTGGTGCCGCTGAACGTGCCGGAGGGGCGGCATTTTCTGATTCTATTTGAGGAGATGTCTGATTCGGTTGGGCGGGATGGATCGGCCAAGCGGAAACAGGCGGAGAAGAAAGGGGCCAAGGCGGGGAAAGGTGTCAACGAGAAGAAGGCAAAGGGTGGGGCCGCGACCACGGGTGAACTTGAGCACCTGCGAGATGAATTGGCTGCGAGCCGGGAGTATTTGCAATCGATTATTCAGGATCTAGAGGCGGCTAATGAGGAGCTTCAGTCGGCCAACGAGGAGATTCTTTCGAGCAATGAGGAACTGCAATCGACCAATGAGGAACTGGATACGGCGAAGGAGGAGTTGCAGTCGACCAATGAAGAACTGAATACGGTGAATGAAGAGTTGCAGGGGCGCAATGAGGAATTGAGCCATGTGAACAGTGATCTGGTGAACCTGCTGGGGAGCGTGCATATTGCGATTGTGATGGTGGCGGGGGATTTGCGGATTCGACGGTTTACGCCGATGGCGGAGAAGGTGTTAAACCTGATCCCGACGGATGTGGGGAGGCCGATCAGCGATTTGAAGCCGAACATCGAGTGCCCGAACCTGGAGCAGTTGATCCATGAGGCGATCGACACGGTGACGATCAAGGAACAGGAGGTGAAGGACCGGGCGGGGAACTGGTACTCGTTGCGGATTCGGCCTTATAAGAATGTGGAGAACCGGATTGACGGGGCGGTGCTGGCACTGTTCAGCATCGGGGCATCGCGGGAAGCGCGGGATTATGCGGAGGCAATTATTTCGACGGTTCGAGAACCGCTTTTGGTGGTGGACGACGAATTCAATGTCCGGTCGGTGAATCGTGCGTTTCTGCGGATGTTTCGTGTGGCGGCGGGGGAGACGGAGGGACACGGGCTGTTTACCCTGGGGAACGGGCAGTGGGATATTCCGCGGTTGAGGATGCTGCTGGACGACATCCTGCGGCGCGACGCGGTTTTTGAGGATTTTGAGGTCGGTTGTGACTTTCCGGAGATCGGCCGGAAGGTCATGTTGTTGAACGGGAGGCGCGTGCAGAGGTCGCAGGGATTGGCGCCATTGATTTTGCTGGCAATCGAGGATGTGACGGGCCGGGACGGGCATCCACAGGGGTGAGGGCAAAACGCAGAGGTGGCGGCGCGGCCAAATGTGACTTTGGGCGTTACAGATTGCGGCGAGAGAGTTGACATTGAATTGACATCGGGCGCCGACAGGCGTATCCCGTACGTTCACCTCCACATGATCGGAGCCCATATGGCGGGCGAGAAGGCCGCAAAAGACTTTAATGGCATGATGGAAGGTCTTTCGCTTCGGCTGCAGACGCTTCGCGCGAACGTCAATAGCGCGAGCGAGCACTCGGCGTCGCGGCCGGTGTGGGCGATGGAGGCGACAGAGGGGCTTAGCTCGGCGATGGAGGAGTTGAAGGTTGCGGAGGAAGAACTGCTGACGGCGCGCACGGAGGCAGAGACGGAGCGTTATCGGTATCGCGATTTGTTTGAGTTTGCGCCGGATGGGTATCTGGTCACAGATGGACGGGGGACGATCACGGAGGCGAATCGGGCGGCGGCGACGATGTTGAACGTGCCGGAGAAATATGTGGTTGGGAAGCCATTGCTGGTCTACGTGCAGAAGGAGGACCGGCTGACTTACTGGCAGGCGATCAGCACAATGCGGCTGGAGGAGCGTGGCGTTTGGCTGCTGCGACTGATGCCTCGCCGATTGAAGCCGATCACCGCGCAGGTGACGGTCGGGGCGGTACGAAGCTGGGAGGGTTCGCTGGAAGGGTTGCGATGGATTATCCGGGATGTGACCGAACAGCAGCGAGTTGAGGAGGAAGCGCGCGAGAGCCGGCAGCAGCTTCGCAAGCTGACCGCGGAGGTTTTGCTGGCGGAAGAGCGCGAGCGGCGGAGACTGGCGAACGAGATCCACGATCACATCGGGCAGACGCTGGCGATGATCAAGATGAAGCTTGGCGCGCTGCGGCGCGATCCGGCGAACCAGAACAGTGTTCCTGGGTTGGATGAAGTGACGGCGCTGGTATCGCAGACGATCCAGCAGACGCGATCGTTGAGCTTTGAATTGAGTCCTCCGCTCTTGTA
>JBBRHH010000409.1:0-5795 GCA_038222915.1 Tepidisphaerales bacterium | reverse complement strand
CGCCGCCATCTTCACCACCGCCGTCTTCCATCTCCGTTATGTCCGAACCCAGCGCGAGTTCATCGTCAGTAAGCATCCCTGGCGCGCCTTCTCCCTCATCAGCCTCCTCGAATTCATCGCCTGCGGCGTCGCCGCCTGGTGGCTGAGTACTCATCTCATCCGCCCCACGCTCAACATCGTCTACGTCTTGAGCTTCAGCATCGCCACCATCGTCCGCTACGTGATGCGCAAAGAAATGGTCGAAGACCTGCGCGGCCTGCGCCGCGAAGGCACCGCCATGAGATTGCAAAGACTCGCCCCACCAGAGCAGCGCCACTTCGTCCGCGCCGCGTGAAGCTGAATCAAACGTTCGGATTCCGCGGGAATTTCACATACGGCAGGCGAACCCCAGAAAAGGTAGCCAGCCACCGCAGCGAGGCCTGCATCACCACTGTCCTGATCTTGAAATTTGCATTGAGAAAGTTCAGCCGATTCCGCAGCAAATTCACCACGTTCCGATGTGAGAGCTCATCCGACCGAATCGCTTTCGGCGGCTCAAACCCCTTTGCACCGGCCGACACGATCAAATCATCCTGATCCACACCATCGCCGCTGACGCCCACCGCCCCAATTAGCTTCCCCGCCTTACTGTACAATGGCACTCCGCCCGGAAAGATCGTAATCCCATTTTTCAAGGGTGCTTTGAAATTCCCCGCCGTCAAACTCAGCTCATTCTGAATATGAAACAGCGGCCCCGGCGATCGGCTGTTGATCCCCGGAGGATCAAATCCCTGTGCTAAAAATCCAACAGCCCGCGTCGACACGGCATGCTGGTCATCGCTGAAGAACAGCGCCGTCCGCGCCTTCTGCACCGCCACGTCATAGCTGAATCTCGTCGCATCATCTGTGCGGAATGCGCCCAGTACATTTCCTTGAAGATCGACCACCGTGATGTGCACCGCCGACGACGCGCCAATCGGAAGCCGAATCGCGCCGCGGGTAATCACGGCCTGCTTTGCGGACTGAGTAATAATTTTTCGAACATCCGCCGTGCTAAGTTCAGCGCTCGCAACAATCGAAGTGTCCGATGTGCTCGATTTTGGAATAAACTGCCCGCCCACTCCGCCTAGGGAAACTTCCGCAAACTGCGGCGAGGGATTCAAGGTGATTGCATTCGTGGTTTGAAACAGACCTCCCGCGTTGTCCACGGAACCTGGCAGCACCAGACTCCCGTTCAAATCGGCAAATGCCTGCAGCGGCTTTCCCGAAGCCGGCGCCTCACCAGTAAACGGAAATCGCAATCCCTCCAGAAAAATATCCGATGCGCGAATCGCCGCCGGCGCCATCAAATTCTCGGCCCCCGCCAAGGCAACCGCCTCATCAAAATCAGGCTCTTCCTGCCCCGCAAAAAACAACTTGTGGGGGTTGCTGAACTTGTCCATGATCTTGTTTACGCCGATCAGATCCGCCCGCGGCGCAACGTCATGCCCATCTCCCGCCACGCCTATTGCGCCGACCGGTTCACCACCCTTGAACAGCGGAATCCCACCCGCATCGCCGCTGATCCCGCCACCTCCGAGCAACTGCGCCGGGCTCAAGATGTCGCTGCCGCCCAGCGATGAAAACTCCACGCCATACAGCGGCCCACCCGGCGTATTCGGCACCGGCTGTGGAAAATGGTCTTGAATGATGAAGCGCGCCGTCCGCGTCGTAAATGCATCGCTTCGGCTCTCGAAAAACGCCACCGTCCGGGCTCGTTGAATCGCTGCCTTGATAATCGCATCCCCCAGCTTGTTCGCATGAACGCCCGACCCCGCAAAGATCGCCTGCACTGCTCCCTCGCGATCGACAATCGCAATCGCCTGCGTCTTGATCGCCTGCGATTCGGCGCGGGCAATAATGTTGCGAATATTCGATATGGTTAGCGTCGCGCCCGTCGCAAACAGCCGGCGGTCTTCCATTGTTTCAAAGAACGACCCGGATCGCGCGCAGTTTTTAGCAGGGGATGTGAGCGTCATGGGATTCCGGGCGGCGATAGTAGCCCGCTCGCTGACCTCCTGCAATTGAACCGCGTCGCCGCGACAGAATTTTTCGCAAAACCTGACTGTCTCCAATGGCTGGGCTCGTTGCTTCGATTGACGGAGTCTGTAAGATTCGCGCTGGGAAGGAATTCGCTTGATCCGACATCGCTGGATAGCACCTCTCTTGTTACTCCTGTGCATCGCACCAGGCGTGGTTGCGCAAGACAACGATTCCGATTCTGGCGGCCCGCTGCTCCTCGGCTTTCCCAAGCGCAAGCCCACTCCCGATAGCCCGACCACCGGCCCGGCCACAGAAGCAACAACACCCGCCACGCCCGCTGAACCGACTGAACCGCCGGCCCCGATTGAAATGCCCGAGGAGCTGCGACCAACCGGCGCGGCCGGTGCTTCCACCACCACACACCGGCGGCAGGGGCCCGATTACGTCCCCATTCCCGATCGCTGGCGTGTCGGTCAGCCCGCCCGCGAACTCCCGGGCGAAAAGGAAGGCTGGATCCTCGACCCCTATTCCCAGAACTTTCTCAAAGGCGACTATCCCATCCTCAACGACGACAAGTTCGTCGTCCTCTCCGTCACCAGCGACACCCTCTTCGAAGGCCGCCGCCTCCCCGTCCCCAGCGGCGTCAGCACCGCCAAACCCGGCAGCCTCGATTTCTTCGGCGGCGGCCGCCAGGGCTTCATCACCGAAAACCTCATTCTCTCCCTCGAGCTCTTCAAAGGCGACGCCAGCTACCGTCCCAAGGATTGGTCCATCAAGGCCACGCCGGTTCTGAACTTCAATTACCTCGACGTGCAGGAAGACAGCATCGTCAATCCCAATCCGGAAAAAGGCACCACCCGCACCGACGCCTTCATAGGCTTTCAGGAATTGTTCTACGAACAGCGCCTAGCCACCCTCGATCGCAACTTCGACTTCATCTCCGTCCGCGCAGGCATTCAGGAATTCAACAGCGATTTCCGCGGCTTCCTCTTCCTCGACTCCGAACCCGGCATCCGCCTCTTTGGCAACTGGGACAACAACCGCATCCAGTACAACCTCGCCTGGTTCCACCAGCTTGAAAAGGACACCAACTCTGGGCTCAATCGCTTCAAGCTCCGCGACCAGAACGTCTTCATCGCCAACGTCTATCACCAGGACTTCCTCTTCCCCGGCTACACCGCTCAACTGAGCGCCCAGGCCAACATCGACGACAGCGGTGGCCTCCAACTCGACGACAACGGCGTCATCGTCCGACCCGCCCCTATCGGCACCATCCACGACAAGTCCGTCCGCGCCTACTACCTTGGCTGGGCCGGCGACGGTCATATCGGCCGCATCAACATCACCCACCAGTTCTACCAAGTCTTCGGCGAAGAAACTTTTAACCCCATCGCCGGCCGCCGCACCGACATCAACGCCCAGTTCTTCGCCATTGAAGCGTCCTATGACGCCGACTGGCTCCGCTATCGCGCCTCGTTCCTCTACGCCAGCGGCGACCGCAACCCCTTCGACGGCAAGGCCAATGGCTTCGACTCCATCTTCGACGACCCCAACTTCGCCGGCGGCGCCTTCAGCTTCTTCACCCGCCAGGCTCTCCGCCTCACCGGCAGCGGCGTCAATCTCGTCAATCGCAATAGCTTTCTCCCCGATCTCCGCACCAGCAAGGAAGAAGGCCAGTCCAATTTCGTCAACCCCGGCCTCCTCCTCTACAACGTCGGCGTTGACGCCGACATCACCCCCAAGCTCCGCGCCATTGCCAATGTCTCCTATCTCCAGTTCGCCAACACCAACGTGATCAAGGTCCTTCTCCACGACAATAAAATTTCCAGCGATCTCGGCATCGATTGCAGCCTCACCTTCCTCTACCGACCACTCCTCAACAACAACATCGTCATCACCGCCGGCGGGGCCGCCCTCATTCCCGGCAAAGGCTTTCGCGATATTTACACGTCGGAGATTCCCTACTCCTTTTTCCTGTCTCTGACTCTTCGTTACTAGAATGTTCCGCAAAGGATCATGCACCATGGTTGTGCCCTTCAAAGGTCGCGGACGTCTTCTTCTGGCAGCGTTCCTCGCCGCCATCACCATCGCCGTCGCTTCCTGCACGCGTGAATCCCAACCTCCGGCCACGTCTTCCATCATCACCACCCAACCCGCCCCCTCCGAAGCCCTCGACAAGGATGATCTCCCGGAACCGCGCCGCCTGGCAATCACCCGCGACCTCGGCTTCCACTTCGCCCCCGCCCCCACGCCCGCCCACAAACGCTCGGACGAAGAGATGGCCGCCAATTCCACCTCCTGTCGCGCCTGCCACGTGGTTACCGACAGCGACACGATGCACAAAACCAATCAGGGCCTCTCCTGCGTCGACTGCCACGGCGGCCACCCGGAAGTCGTCGTCCCCGCCGGTATCAACATCAGCAGTTCCAGTTACCAGAACCTCAAGCGCGCAGCCCATGTCGCCCCAACCCAGGAGCGCCCCAAGCGATTTTCAACACCCACCGATCCCGAAACCATCGGCGCCGAATCGTTGCAGGTCGACCTAGACTACATTCGCTTCATCAACCCCGGCGACATGCGCGCCGCCGTGGTCACCTGTTACACCTGTCACGCCGACCAGGTTAAGAAGGTCAACAAGAGCATGATGGCCCACGGAGCGATGCTTTGGGGCGCTGCCCTCTATAACAACGGCACGGTCACCCGTAAGAACGCAGTTTACGGCGAAAGCTACGCACTCGACGGCACGCCCCAGCGCATTCTCGCTAATCCCCTCCCAACCACCCGCCAAGTCGACCGCAATGGCCGGCTAACCGCACTCTGGCCGCTCCCGCGCTGGGAAATCACCCACCCCGGCAATGTCCTGCGCGTCTTCGAGCAGGGGGGTGAACGCCGCCCCATCCTCGGTATCCCCGACCCCGAAGAAGTACCCGGCCGTCCCGACGTCAAACTCTCCGTCCGCGGCTTCGGCACCGACGTCCGCACCGACCCGGTCTTCATCAGCCTGCAAAAAACCCGCCTCTTCGACCCAACCCTGAACCTCCCCGGCACCAACGATCACCCCGGTGACTACCGCGCCTCCGGCTGCTCCGCCTGCCACGTCGTCTACGCCAACGATCGCAGCCCCGTCCACAGCGCCCAGTGGGCCAAGTTCGGCAACCGCGGCACGAGCGCCAGCAAAGATATCACCGTCAACAAGGTCGAGCCTGGCCATCCAATCCAGCACGCCTTCGTCCGCGACATGCCCACCAGCCAGTGCATCGTCTGCCACATCCACCCCGGCACCAACGTCGTCAACTCCTATCTCGGCTACCTCTGGTGGGACAACGAGAGCGACGGCGAGTTCATGTACCCCAGCCACCAGAAATATCCCAGCGAAGAAGAGCAGTTCACCGTTAGCCAGCACAACCCCGAAGGCGCGGCCGCTCGCGGACTCTGGTCCAACATGTATCCCAAGGACCAGAGCCACGCGGGAAAAACCGCCGGCCCCAATTTCCTCGAAAATCTCACCGACCTAAACCCGCTCCTCAAGCACAACCAGTTCGCCGATTTCCACGGCCACGGCTGGGTCTTCCGCGGCGTCTTCAAGCGCGACCGCCACGGCAACCTCCTCAACGCCCAGAACGAGATCATCCCCAACGCTACGCCCGAGCAATTCAAACAGGCTGTCGAATACCAGTCATCCAGTTCGCCGCCCACCTCGCAGACGCCCGTCCACCTCAAGGACATCCACCTCGAAAAAGGCATGGCCTGCGCGGACTGCCACTTCAGCGAAGACTCCCACGGCGACGGCCACC
>JBBRHH010000408.1:0-5810 GCA_038222915.1 Tepidisphaerales bacterium | reverse complement strand
CGTTCTGTCTGGCGGTAAAGGATTATGTGACGCGGCGCGGCGGGACGTATCTATTCACCTCGACGGCCGTTCCGTTCGACACGCTGGTTTTGAACTACCTGCGTGAGCGCGGCCTGCTCGGATAACTCACCCGGTTTCCGGCATGAACGTCGGCATCACCACGCCCTTCAACGGTTGCGCTTCCCCGCGACACTGGAAGAAGTGAATCTCGGCGTTGCGCAACCCCCATTTGTAGAGCTGTTGAACCAGTCCCCCGCAAAGCGCAGGCACCACGCAAACCGGAGATCGGCCGGCGTGATGGTTCAGCTGCGCCAAAATCAGCGCGGCCGCGTCCGCCTCGCTGCGCATGACGCCCGGCCCGATCATGTTGCTGGCGGGATGGAAAATAGAGACCAGGAAACCATCGATCTTGCCGGCGGCCGATTCAATCACCAACGTGTGCCAGATGCCCATCGCGTTCTCAATGAAGTGCCGGTAGTCGTTCTCCCGTCGAATCCCTGCCAGCTCATATTCCAGTTCCGACATCGCTTTGGCATCTTCCGCGCGGGCAGGCCGCACCCGCGCGAGACCTTCGCAGGAAACCGGAAGACCGCCCTCGGGCACCTTGATCGACATGTCATGAAAGACAGCCCGGGGCGTAAACCCGGCCCGCGTGTAGAGGGAAAAGCTGTCCAGGTTCATCGCGCTCGACACCAGCCGGATCGGTTTCTTCTGCTCGTCGGCTATTTCACAAATGTGCTGTAAGAGCTTCTTGGCGATGCCCTGATTGAAGTAATCCGGGTGGGCGTTCATGATCCCCAGCGAGATATGCGTTTCGCGCGGATGATAAAAACATGAGCCCGCAAGCCGGCCCGTCTCTTTGTCCTCCGCCACCACGCAACAACCGGGATCCAGCGCCTCATATACCTGCGGGAACAGCAGGCAGGACGTCGGACCGTTGGGAAACCGGCCTGGCTTCCCGGCCGCCGCGTACCAGGTTCGGATGGAGGCGCAGATGATTTCGGCGACCGCTCCCCACTCATCGGCTCGCATTGTTCGCAGTTGAAAGTCGGGCATGCCATGGTCTTACCCCCGCGGGGTGGGATGCACAAGGTTTCTGTTGGCCCAACGAAAATCGGGTAGTGCCCGGTGAAGAGCACTACCCGTTTCTGATCCTGAGGCCAGGATTCTTACTTCACCAGGACAACTTGCCCGGGGCGGGTGACGTTGGTGATGCGTGAACCCTGGTTGTTGTTCCATTCATAGAAGTCCCAGGTGGCCAGGTAGAAGCGGGTGGCGCCGGCGGGGACGATGATGTTCTGGGGGTTGCCCTTGCTGTCGACGCCGTCGCCGATGAAGAAGGTCTGCTTCAGCTGGGGCTTCAGGGTGCTGAAGTCGCGGCTCATCGCGGTAGAGAAGTCGAGGCGGGTCGGGGCAGAGCTGAGGTTGGGCTGTTCGTCGGTGAGGAAGACACCCATCAGGGCATTGATCGGGGCAACCGCGTCGCTGATGCCGTTCTCAGAGCCGTTGGTGTTGCTGCCGATGTCTTTCAGGTCGCCGTCGGGAGAGTAGGTGGCGAGGGTCGGGTCGTGGCTGACGTTGCCGTTGATCGTGTTGAAGGTAAAGGCGGTGCCGGGAATGATCGGGATGCCGGTGATGGCCACGGGCGAAGCGGTCGGGGCATAGTCGGGGTTGTTGTGTGGGTTGTGCAGGCTGGTCACGCTGCCGTTGGGCATGCCGGCCAGGAAAGGGCTGGCGGTGCCGGGGATGGTGCTGTTGATATTGAGCGGGCGGATGAACATGGCGATGGACGTCGCATGCACTTCGCACGTCTTGCGGCCAAGGATCGCCGCGAACGGCGTCTGGACTGCAGTGCCGCGTGACGCAATGCGCTGGGCGCGGATACGAACAGCATTCGGCGTGTCGAACGCGGCCGCGACAGTGAACTGATGGGTGGTGGTGTTCCAGATGCCGATGTCGATGTCCGACGCCTGAAGGACAACCGGCGTTCCATCGCAGTAGTTCAAACCGGCGGCGACGATCCCGTCATGAACCGCCTGGGCCGAGCTGGTGTTCAAACCGGCGGCGGCGGCGCGGGCGGCCGAGTCGGCAACGTTCTGCAGCGAAGTCTTGGCCAGTTCAACCCGGCCGAAGTCCACGCCCAGCGACGCGAACATCGTCAGTGCGGTGACCAGAACAACGACGTAAATCGTCACAACGCCGCGGCGGCGGGGCATTTTATTGGCCATGGTAAAAATTCCTGAATTGGTGATTTGACCGTTGGTGGGATGTATTAGAGATTCAATGCGTGTCATGTTGCCTCCACGGGAACTATGCCCCAGGATTCGCCGCTAGCAAACGACTCCAAAGAATCAAGAGCGCGCGGTTTTCCTCACGCCTTATAATCGATTCTAGTAGATCCAACGAATCGGCTTTATCCTCGGACACGACTTCCATTGGGTGAGACGGCAACTAAGATCAGTGAATGGCAGTCAACCCAATTCCCCCAGGCCATCACACCGTCACCCCGTACCTTCTCGTGGGCAACGCCTCAAAGCAGATTGAATTTTTGCAGAAGGCGTTTGACGCAGTCGAAATGCACCGCACGCAATTGCCCGACGGATCAGTCATGCACGCGGAGGTCCGCATCGGCGACTCGGCTGTCATGATGGGAGAAGCCAAGGGCGGCTGGGGCGCGATGCCGGCCTTCCTCTATCTCTATATGTCCGACGTCGACGCGACATATAAGAAAGCCATCGACGCCGGAGCAACCTCCATGCGCGAGCCGGTGGATGAATTTTACGGCGACCGCTGCGCCGGCGTGAAAGACCACGAAGGAAACGTCTGGTGGATCGCCACGCACAAGGAAGATCTGTCGGCCGAGGAAATAGAAAAGCGGCGGCAGGTGGCGATGAAGGGCAAGTGATGGTGGGGAAACGTTATCAGCCGCGGACGACGCGCGTTACTTGCTGTCGTCGATCGCACGGATAATTTCCGCCCGCCACTTATTGAGAAACTTCATCTGCAGGCGTTCGTTAATGGGACTGACGTTGCTCCGTTCCAAGCTTCCCTGCAGCAACTTGCCGGCGCCGTTTTGCCCAGGATTGCCCGGAATCGGTTCGCCGCTTTGATCGGTGTTCTTGTATAGCGCGCTGCCGATGGCCTTCAGGCTTGTAGGGTCGGTAAACATGGCCAGCTTGATCTGTCCGACCTGCTTTTTGGTCGCGCTGCCGGCTTGCAATACGCTGACCTCGCCCTCCTGGCTCACGATGACATCCGTCGTGCCCTTCGGGATAGTGATCGGCGGCAACAACACCTGTCCATCGCCAATGCCCAGAATCAGAAGGCCATCCTTATTCACAAAAAAGTTGCCGTTGCGCGAATAAGCCGTACCGCTCTCCGTGTCGGCCTTGACCGTAAAAAATCCGTCGCCGGAAATCGCCAGATCGAAGTTCCGGTTCGTCGAATCGATGCTCCCTTGCGAGAAGTCGGTCTCCAGACGAGCGACTCCGCTGGCGTCATTGACCGCCCGCTTCGACTTGAAAGAAATCGTTTCGGCGTTGATCAGGTTGTCGCTCGCCACATCCAGCGCCCGATCAATCGCAACCAGCATCTGCGCAAGCCGCGCAGTCCGATCGGCCGCCGAATACATCGCCGCCGCCGCCGCTTTATCGACATCCGGCGATCGAAACGCCTCGGCCACCTGAATGTCCAGATTCTTGGGTTGCTCCGAAGCGGCAGGTCCATTAGCGCAACCGGTTGCAACAACACAAAGAGCGAATAGGAGAACACGTCGCATGCTCGGCTCCTTCCGAAGGGTGGGGGACATCCTGTCAGCACGAAAGTATACCCCGCCGGGACTTGATTCAAACCCTTCGCTGTGGTCAAACTTCGCTCCTGTATTCATTTAAGGAGAAGACTTTGAACGACCAACTGGGCTATCGTTTTGCATTCGGACCCTGGAATATTCACGAGGGCGGCGACCCGTTCGGACCGACCGTGCGCGCCACCGTCCCCTTCGGAAAGAAAGTCGCGGCCTATCGCGAGCTTGGCTTCGAAGGCATCGAATTCCACGACGACGACGCCGTCCCGGACGTCGACAACAAATCGGCCAGCCAGATCGATTCGGAGTGCAAGGCCCTCAAAAAACTCTGCGACAGCGAAGGCCTGGTCGTCGAGCTCACCGCCCCGCGCCTCTGGGAAGATGCGCGCGGCGTTGATGGCGGCTACACCGCCAACGATCCAAAAGTACGTCAGTGGGCCATCGATCGCAGCAAGCGCTGCGCCGACATCGGCCGGGCGCTCAATTGCGATCTGATGGTGCTCTGGCTCGCCCGCGAAGGAACCTACATTCGCGAATCCAAGAACGCGCTCGACGCCCACAAGCGATTGGTCGACGCGCTTAACGCCATCCTCGAGCACGACCCCAAAGTACGCATCGCCATCGAGCCCAAGCCCAATGAGCCGATGGATCACACCTACATTCCAACCATCGGCCACGCCCTCGCACTCGGCGCACTCAGCAAAGACCCCAAGCGCGTCGGCGGCCTCATCGAAACCGCCCACGCCCAGCTCGCTGGGCTCGACCCCTCCGACGAGATGGCGTTTGCCCTCGCCGCCAACAAGCTCTGGAGCGTTCACCTCAACGACCAGAACGGCCTGAAGTTCGACCAGGACAAAACCTTCGGCGCAGCCAATCTCCGCGTCGCCTACAACCAGGTGCGCATCCTCGAACTCGCTGGCTATGCCAAGACCGGCGCATTCGTCGGCCTCGACGTCAAAGCAATGCGAACCCAGCCCGCCGAGTTGGCAAGCAAGCACCTGTCCAACAGCCGCGCGATCTTCCTGGCGCTCGTTGAGAAGGTGCGATGCTTCGACCGCAAGGTCGAAGAGCAGTACATCTCCAACCGCGATTACGAAGGCCTGGAACTCGCCGTTATTAGGCACTTGATGGGAGTCTGAATGGGCAGGTGTAATGCCCGCTGAAGCAATTGATATAGAGCAGCACGATCAATTGTTAGAGTATCTGCGCGCTCGCGGCGACGTGCAACACAACGAGAAAGTCTCCATCTCCACCCTCGCCGGCGGCGTTTCCAACCGCACCGTCCTTGTCGAATGGCCCGGCGGGCGCGGCTGGGTATTGAAGCAGGCGCTGGCAAAGTTGCGCGTGGAGGTCGACTGGTTCAGCGACCCCATTCGCATTCAGCGCGAAGCCATGGGCCTCCGCGTCCTGGAGCAACTCGCACCGGCCGGAACGACGACGCCACTGGTGTTTGAGGATCGCGAGCAAAACCTTCTGGCGATGCAGGCCGTCCCCCAGCCTCATGAGAACTGGAAGGACATGCTCCTGCGCGGCGACGTTGTCGACGCCCACGTCGAGCAGTTCGGGGCTCTGTTGGGACAGATTCACCGCACCTCTGCCGATCGTGCCGACGACCTGCGCCCGCTATTCGAAGATCGCTCGTTCTTCGAGTCGCTCCGCGTCGAGCCCTATTACGCGTTTTCAAGCCAGCAAGCCCCCGAGGCCGCCGGGTTCTTGAATGAGCTCATCGCGGCAACCCGCCAGCGCCGCCTCTGCCTCGTTCACGGCGACTACAGTCCAAAGAATGTCCTCGTGCACGCCGATCACATCGTTCTGCTCGACCACGAAGTAATTCACTGGGGCGACCCGGCATTCGACGTCGGTTTCGGCCTCTGCCACCTGCTCAGCAAAGCCCATCACTTGCCGGAACACCGCCCGCGCTTCATGCGGGCAGCACAGGCGTTCGGCGACGCCTACGCGGCCTCCGTCGGCCGGGCATTCTGGTCCAACGAGTTGGAAGCATTCTGTG